>NZ_JAZGLV010000009.1:0-251030 GCF_036409085.1 Mycobacterium sp. 050134 | reverse complement strand
GATCAAGGCCCACTGGGCATCGGTAAGCAACTGAAACCGCGACATACCCCAAGCCTCACGCACAACACCCGAAACCATTGTCAGACACGCCCTAGTCCCGGCGCGCACCGCGCCCGGGCCGTAACCTGTTCGTGTGAATGCCGTCACCGGTTTCCTCTCCGGACTGCCCCCGCAGATGCGGGACCCGGTGCTGTTTGCCATTCCCTTCTTCCTGTTGCTGCTCACCCTCGAATGGACGGCGGCCCGCAAGCTGGAGCGCCTGGTGGAGAGCGACGCCGCCCGGCCGGCGTCCGGTGCGCACTTCACCCGCGACTCGCTGACGAGCATCTCGATGGGCTTGGTTTCGGTGGGCACGACGGCCGCCTGGAAGACCCTGGCCTTGTTCGGCTACGCCGCCCTTTATGCCTACTCGGCGCCGTGGCACCTCTCGGCCGCCCGGTGGTACACGTGGGTGATCGCACTGCTCGGGGTCGACCTGCTGTATTACACCTACCACCGGATCGCCCACCGGGTGCGGCTGATCTGGGCGACCCACCAGGCACACCACTCCAGCGAGTACTACAACTTCGCCACCGCCCTGCGCCAGAAGTGGAACAACAGCGGTGAGATCCTCATGTGGGTCCCGTTGCCGCTGTTGGGAGTTCCGCCCTGGATGGTGTTCTTCTCGTTCTCGCTGAGCCTGATCTACCAGTTCTGGATCCACACCGAGCGAATCGACAAGCTGCCGCGTCTGTTCGAGTTCGTCTTCAACACGCCGTCGCACCACCGCGTGCACCACGGCATGGACCAGCTGTACCTGGACAAGAACTACGGCGGCATCCTCATCGTGTGGGACCGGCTCTTCGGCACGTTCCAGCCCGAGGTCTTCCGCCCGCACTACGGCCTCACCAAGCCGGTGGACACCTTCAACATCTGGAAGCTCCAGACGCGCGAGTACGTCGCCATCGCCCGCGACTGGCGTTCGGTGAACCGCCTGCGGGACCGGCTGGGCTACGTCTTTGGGCCGCCGGGATGGGCCCCGCGGGCGGCCGCCCGGGCCGCCGATCCGGTCGCCGTCGTGACCTCTCCGTAACGTCCACGCCCCGCATAACGAAACAGTCACAGAGGGGACGCATCCGCCGTACCCTCGACTTGCGGTCGATACTTCTCACCACGACGGATCGGAGTTCATGGTGCGCCGCCTGGCATTCCACGCGTTCGCCGCGTTGGTCTCCGTAGCAGTTCTGGCCTGGCTGGCGCCCGCGCCCGCCCGCGCCGATCCCACCCTGGTCTTTCCGGGCATGGAGATCCATCAAGACACCCGGCTGTGCACGCTGGGCTACGTCGACCCCGGGATGCGGGTCGCCTTCACCGCCGGGCATTGCCGCGGCGCGGGAGTGGTCTACGACCGGGACAACCACGTCATCGGCCGCCTGGCGACGTTCCGCGACAACACGCCCAGTGGCACGACGGTGGCGACCGACCAGGTCATCTCGGACTACGAGGCGATCGTGCTCGACGACGGCGTCTCGGTGAGCAATGTGCTGCCCGGTGGGCGGCGGCTGGAGAACAACCCGGGCGCGGCGCTCCAGCCAGGGCAGCCGGTCTGCCATTTCGGCATCATCACCGGCGAGACCTGCGGCACGGTGGAAAGCGTCAACAACGGGTGGTTCACCATGTCGCACGGCGTGCAGAGCCAGCGAGGCGACTCCGGCGGTCCCGTGTACCTGCCCAACGGGGGCACCGGCCAGATCGTCGGCATCTTCAACAGCGTCTGGGGCGACCTGCCGGCCGCGGTATCGTGGCGCGCCACCTCCGACCAGGTCCGCCAGGACCTCGGGGTGACCGACAACCCTCGTTAGCGCACGAGGGCGAACACCGGCATGGTCGGTGCGGCCGCCCGCAGCTCGTCGTCGCTGCTGTCCGGCGTCAGCCCGGCGACGACGTCCTTGACCTGCCAGTACCACCGCTCCAGGTAGCGCCTGAGCAACTCGGGTTTGGCGGCGTCGTCGACCTCGCTCACCAGGGCGTGTCGGTGACGCCAGCGCGGCCCCACCTCCACGGCACCCGCGGCCCGGACGTTGCGCGCCCACTGCGTGTTGCCGCGCGGAGAGACGAGATAGTCGACGCCGTCAACCGTCAGGATGTTGACCACCACGCTGCGCGACTTTCCGCTCTTGCGGCCGCGAACGCGCAGCGCGCGGGTCCCTGCGATGCTGATCCCCGCCTCGGCGAGCCAGCGGATCGGCGCGTTGGCGGCCCGGGTGAGCCGGTTCGGTTCCTCGTAGCGCGTGGCCATGATCGCCCTTCCGTCGTGTCCGATTAGAGAGCACCGCTCTCTTTAGGCACAACGTTCCACACCGTCCGGCGAAAAGCAAGAGCGGTGTTCTCCCTCATGTCAGACTGACGACGTGGGCAAACGCCAGGAGTCGCGCGAGCAGATCGAGACCCAGATCATCGAGCTGGGGCGGCGGCAGCTGGTGGACCGCGGCGCGGCCGGGTTGTCGGTGCGCGCGATCGCCCGCGAGCTCGGCATGGTGTCCTCGGCCGTGTACCGCTACGTGTCCAGCCGCGACGACCTCCTGACCCTGCTGCTGGTCGACGCCTATTCCGACCTCGCCGACACCGTGGACCGCGCGCGCGAGGCCGTCGGCGACGTGTGGAGCGACGACGTGATGGCCATCGCGCGCGCGGCGCGGTGCTGGGCCGTCGAGCACCCGGCCCGCTGGGCGTTGCTGTACGGGACGCCGGTGCCGGGCTATCACGCCCCGGTCGATCGCACGGTGCAGCCCGGCACCCGCGTGGTCGGGGCGTTCTTCGACGCCGTCGCCGCCGGAATCACCACCGGCGACATCCGGTTGACCAACGACGTTGCGCCGCAACCCCTTTCCTCTGATTTCGAACGGCTTCGCCAGGAGTTCGGCTTTCCCGGCGACGACCAGGTGGTCACGAAGTGCTTCCTGCTGTGGGCCGGCGTGCTGGGAGCGATCAGCCTGGAGGTGTTCGGCCAGTACGGCGCGGACACGCTGACCGACCCCGAGGCGGTGTTCGAGGCGCAGCTTGGGTTGCTGATCGACGTGTTGGGCCAGCACCCGCCAGCCGCCAACTAGAACGTGTTCACCCCGGTTCGCCGGGGCGCCGAAGGCCCTCCTCGGCAAAGGCTCCCCGGACCCCTTCTGGCGGCGGGCGCGCTCCGCTATCCTGCGAGACGATGACCGCCCCCGTTCCATCGCCGACACAGATCGCGTGGGTCACGCCGGATCTGGACGCCACCGAAACCGCCCTCACCGGCCTGTTAGGGGTTCGCAAGTGGGTGCGCATTCCCAACGTGCACTTTGCTCCGGAGACATGCAGCTACCGCGGCAAACCGGCCGACTTCGTTGCCAGCATCTCCCTGAGCTATCTCGGCGACATGCAGCTGGAACTCATCGCGCCGGTCAGCGGCGAGAACATCTATAGTGAATTTCTGCGCGAATCAGGGCCGGGGCTGCATCACATCTGCACTGAGGCCCAGACGCCGGAGGGGTTCGATGCGGCCCTCGCCGACGCCGCCGAGCGGGGCGCGGCGGTGGTGCAACAGGGCGTGATGCCCGGCGGCATTCAATTCGCGTACGTGTCCGCCCCGGATGCGGGGGTGCCTTACCTGGAGATCGCCTACATCGCGCCCGAGATGCGGGCGTTCTACGACTACATCAAGCAGGAGCAGCGGTGACTCGCATCAGGAACGATGCAGAACTCAGCGATGTAGAGGAGTGGCGCCAATGAGCACCGAGATACCGGCCACGGTCCGCGCCGCCGACGTGCCGTCGTGGTCGGACGACTTCGATGTTGTGGTGATCGGCTTCGGCATCGCGGGAGGCTGCGCGGCCGTCAGCGCCGCCGCGGCAGGCGCCCGGGTGCTGGTGCTGGAGCGCGCCGCCGCCGCGGGCGGCACGACTTCCCTTGCCGGAGGCCATTTTTACCTCGGCGGCGGAACCGCAGTGCAGCGGGCGACCGGCCATCCGGATTCGCCCGACGAGATGTACAAGTACTTGGTGGCCGTCTCGCGGCAGCCCGACCACACCAAGATTCGCGCCTACTGCGACGGCAGCGTCGAGCATTTCGACTGGCTGGAAGAGCTCGGATTCCAGTTCGAGCGCAGCTACTTTCCTGGGAAGGCCGTGATTCAGCCCAACACCGAGGGGCTGATGTTCACCGGCAACGAGAAGGTCTGGCCGTTCCTGGAGAAGGCGGTGCCGGCGCCCCGCGGCCACAAGGTCCCGGTACCCGGCGACACCGGCGGCGCCAGCATGGTCATCGAGCTGCTGCTGAAGCGCGCCGCCGGCCTGGGCGTGCAGATCCGGTACGAAACGGGCGCCACCCAGCTCGTCGTCGACGACTCCGGTGTGACCGGCGTGATATGGAAACAGTTCTCCGAAACCGGTGCGATCAAGGCAAAGTCGGTCATCGTCGCCGCCGGGGGATTCGTGATGAACCCGGAGATGGTGGCCGAGCACACCCCGAAACTCGCCGAGAAACCTTTTGTGCTCGGCAACACCTATGACGACGGCCTCGGGATCCGGATGGGCGTGTCCGCGGGCGGCGCCACGCAGCACATGGACCAGATCTTCATCACGGCGCCGCCGTACCCGCCGTCGATCCTGCTGACGGGCATCATCGTCAACAAGCTCGGGCAGCGGTTCGTCGCCGAGGACTCCTACCACTCCCGGACCGCCGGCTTCATCATGGACCAGCCGGACAGTGCGGCCTACCTGATCGTCGACGAGGCGCATCTGGAGCACCCGAAGATGCCGCTGGTTCCGCTGATCGACGGCTGGGAAACCGTCGCCGAGATGGAGTCCGCGCTCGGGGTCCCCGAGGGGAACCTCGTCACGACGCTGGACCGGTACAACACGCACGCCGCGCGCGGGGAGGACCCGGACTTCCACAAGCAGCCGGAATTCCTTGCGGCACAAGACAAAGGGCCGTGGGGGGCGTTCGATATGTCGCTGGGCAAGGCGATGTATGCCGGCTTCACCATCGGCGGCCTGGCCACCTCCGTGGACGGCGAGGTGCTGCGCGAGGACGGGACCGTCGTGCCCGGGCTGTACGCGGCCGGGGCGTGCGCGTCCAACATCGCCCAGGACGGCAAGGGTTACGCCAGCGGGACGCAGCTGGGGGAGGGCTCGTTCTTTGGGCGCCGCGCCGGAGCGCACGCCGCTCAGCGGGCGGCGGGCGCGCAGGCGCGCTAACACCCAGCCGGAGCGCACGCCGCTCAGTTTTCACGGATCGAGATCGACGTTAACGCGAAAAAGTGCGAGTGAACCGCACGCTCGCGTCAATCTCGGCGCAACTAAGCCGGGCGACCTCGGCGCAAAGCTCGCGCGCTAGACGCCCGCGGGCTCCTTTTTCTCCTCGACCGGACCCAGCCGCCATTCGCCCCCGCCGAGCAGCCGGAGTTCCTGGGCGTGATGCTGCTCGACGGCGGGTCGGTGGCTCACGCTGACCACCACGCAGTCCGGCAGCTCGGCGCGGAGCAGCTGGTAGAGCGCGAATTCCAGCCCCACGTCGAGCGCCGAGGTGGCCTCGTCCAGGAAGACGGCCTTGGGCCTGGTCAGCAGGATGCGCGCAAACGCGACGCGTTGCTGCTCGCCCGGCGACAGCACCTTGGCCCAGTCCTGCTCTTCGTCGAGCCGGGGAATCAGGGGTGCCAGCGCAACCTTGGTCAACACCTCGCGCAGCTCGTCGCCGGAAAAGGCGTCCGGCGAATTCGGGTAGCACACCACAGTCCGCAGCGTGCCCAGCGGCACATACGGCAACTGCGAGAGGAACATCGTCGCGTGGTCACCCTCGGGGCGGCACAGCGTGCCCGAGGCGTAGGGCCACAACTCGGCCAGGCTGCGCAGCAGCGTCGTCTTGCCCGCGCCCGAGCGGCCGGTGATCACCAGCGAGTCGCCGTCGTCCAGCGAGACGTCCAGCGGGTCGATCAACCGGTCGCCGCCGGGCGTGCGCACCTCGACGTCGCGCAGTTCGACGGTCGCCTGCTCGCTCGGCTTGACCAGCATGGTCGGCAACGCCCGGCCCTTGGCGTTGGCGTCGACCAGTCCGTGCAACCGGATGATCGCCGCGCGGAAGGCGGCGAAGGCGTCGTAGTTGGTGCGGAAGAACGACAGCGATTCCTGGATGTTGCCGAACGCCTGCGCGCTCTGGGTCACGTCACCGAAGTCGATCCTTCCGGCGAAGAGCCGCGGCGCCTGGATCACCCAGGGCAGCGGGACGATGGCCTGCGACATCGAGAAGTTCCACCCGCCGAAGATGATGGTCCGCCGGACGAACCGCCGGTAGTTGTCGATGATCGGCGTGAACCGCTGCCACAGCTGCGCCCGCTCGACCCGCTCGCCGCGGTAGAAGCCGATCGCCTCGGCCGCGTCCCGCAGGCGGACGAGGGAGTACCGGAACGCGGCGTTGAGTTTCTCGTTGTTGAAGCTCAGCCAGATCAGCGGATGACCCAGCCAGATCGCGACGACAGTGGCGAAAAAGACGTACACCAGCACGGTCCAGAACATGGCGCGGGGCAGGTCGACGCCCAGGATTGTCAGGTTCCCGGACAAGTTCCACAGGATCGCGGCGAACGAAATTACCGACGCGACGGCATTGACGGCCCCGAACAGCAGGGTGCTGCCCGTCCCGTTCCCCGGCGAGTTGGGCGTACCACCCGCGTTCGCGGTGAAGATGTCGATGTCCTGCTGGATGCGCTGATCGGGGTTGTCAATGGTGTTGTCGATGAACAGGTCCCGGTAGTACGCCCTGCCCTCGAGCCAGTCGTCGGTCAGGTGGGCCGTCAGCCACATGCGCCAGGCGATAATAAATCGCTGGGTCAGATATAGGTCGGTGAGTATTCGGAACACGTACAGCGTCGCCAGCAGGACGAAGATGCCGATCGACGCCCAAAAGCCGTGTATCCCCGACTGTTTGACCTCGTCATCGCCGGTCGCGATGCCCTGAACCGCCATTTGGACCGCGGTGTACATGTCGTTGCTCTGGTAGCTGAACAACACCATGAGGCGCACGCCGAGGAGCACCGACAACAAGAGCACGCCAAGCATCAGCCAGACACGAAAGCTCCGGATGCCGGAGAAGTATCCCCGGGTGATCCGCCAGAACTGCTGCCCCCACGGCGTCGAGAACCTGAACACCACGAGCACCACGGCCAAGCAGACGGCGCTGATCGCCCAGGCGATGGCGACCCACCGCAATGAGTCCAGGGGCGCCGCCGACCAATCGATCGATGGCTTGAACAACTTCGGGCGCAAGGTCATTTCTCCTTCTGGTCGAGGCCGAAGGGCGACGTCGTCCGGCGCTTTGCGACTTGAAATCCTTCGGCGAAGGTACCCGAAGGCGGTCGATAGGCTGCGGTTATGACACCCGACGCCGTTCCCACCCAAACATTTCACGCCGGCCGGCTGATCGCGCGGCGGCTCAAGGCCAGCGGCGTCAACACCGTCTTCACGCTGTCCGGCGGCCACCTGTTCTCCCTGTACGACGGCTGCCGTGAGGAGGGTATCCGGCTGATCGACACCCGGCACGAACAGACCGCGGCCTTCGCCGCCGAGGGCTGGTCGAAGGTCACCCGGGTGCCGGGCGTCGCCGCGCTCACCGCCGGGCCGGGCGTCACCAACGGGATGAGCGCGATGGCGGCGGCGCAGCAAAACCAGTCGCCGCTGGTGGTGCTGGGCGGCCGGGCGCCAGCGGGCCGGTGGGGCATGGGTTCGCTACAGGAGATCGACCACGTCCCGTTCGTGGCGCCGCTGGCCCGCTTCGCCGCCACCGCACAGTCGGCCGACGACGCCGGCAGGCTGGTCGACCAGGCGCTGCGCACGGCCGTCGCCGCACCCTCGGGCGTGTCCTTCGTCGACTTCCCGATGGATTACGCGTTCTCGATGACCGACGACGACGGGCGTCCCGGCGCGCTGGCCGACGTACCGCCGTGCCCGGGTCCCGCCGGCGCTGCCCTGGACCGGGCCGCCGCCCTGCTAGCCAAGGCGCGCCGGCCGGTGATCATGGCCGGCACCAACCTGTGGTGGGGCCGCGGCGAGGCCGCGCTGCTGCGGCTCGCCGAGCAGCGGCAGATCCCCGTGCTGATGAACGGGATGGCCCGCGGCGCGGTTCCCGCCGACCACCCGCTCGCCTTCTCGCGGGTACGCGGAAAGGCGTTGGGAGAGGCCGACGTTGCGCTCATCGTCGGGGTGCCGATGGACTTCCGGCTGGGCTTCGGCGGGGTCTTCGGGCCGGAAACGCAGCTCGTCGTGATCGATCGCGTCAAGCCGGAACGTAACCACCCCCGCCCCGTCGACGCCGAACTCTACGGCGATTTGCTGACGATCTTCGCGGGGCTGGCGGCGACGGGGGAGATCGACCACCGGAACTGGATCGACGAACTGCGCACCGCCGAGACCGCGGCGCGGGCCAAGGAGAGGGCCGAGCTCGCCGACGACCGCGTCCCGCTGCACCCGATGCGGGTCTACGCCGAGCTGGCGCCGCTGCTGGATCGCGACGCGATCGTCGTCATCGACGCCGGCGATTTCGGCTCCTACGCCGGCCGGGTGATCGACAGCTACCTGCCGGGCTGCTGGCTGGACAGCGGGCCGTTCGGCTGCCTGGGTTCTGGCCCCGGCTACGCGCTGGCCGCCAAGCTGGCCCACCCGGATCGCCAGGTGGTGCTGCTGCAAGGGGACGGCGCTTTCGGCTTCAGCGGCATGGAGTGGGACACGCTGGTCCGGCACCACGTCCCGGTCGTGTCGGTCATCGGCAACAACGGGATCTGGGGCCTGGAAAAGCACCCGATGGAGGCGCTGTACGGCTACTCGGTGGTGGCGGAGCTGCGGCCGGGCACGCGCTACGACGAGGTGGTGCGCGCCCTGGGCGGCCATGGCGAGCTGGTGTCCACGCCGGCCGAGCTACGGCCGGCGCTGGAACGCGCCTTCGCCAGCGGCATGCCCGCCGTGGTCAACGTGCTCACCGACCCGAACGTCGCCTACCCCCGCCGCTCGAACCTCGCCTGACGAACGCGAGCGTGCGCAGATGTACCGCCGACCGCGGCGCGTCGCGGGCAAACACGCACGCTCGCGGGCGATGGCGAGGCAGGCGGCTCGCGTACCGTTGACCTGTGCCGAAGACCAGCTCCGCCCAATCCGGCCGCCTGACCAGCCGCTTCTGGCGGTTGCTGGGCGCCAGCACCGAAAAGAACCGCAACCGTTCGCTCTCGCAGGTGACCTCCTCGTCGGAATACGAGAAGGAGGCCGCCGACCTCACCGACGAGAAGCTCGTCAAGGCGACCGGGCTGCTCAAGCTCGACGATCTCGCGGAGTCCGACGACATCCCGCAGTTCCTGGCGATCGCCCGCGAGGCGGCGGAACGGTCGACGGGCCTGCGCCCGTTCGACGTGCAGCTGCTGGGGGCGCTGCGCATGCTCGCCGGCGACGTGATCGAGATGGCGACCGGCGAGGGTAAGACCCTCTCCGGCGCTATCGCGGCGGCCGGATACGCGCTGGCCGGGCGGCACGTCCACATCGTGACGATCAACGACTACCTCGCCCGCCGCGACGCCGAGTGGATGGGCCCGCTGCTCGAGGCCATGGGCCTGACGGTCGGCTGGATCACCGCGGAGTCGACGAGCGAGGAGCGCCGGACCGCGTACGGCTGCGACGTCGCCTATGCCTCGGTCAACGAGATCGGCTTCGACGTGCTGCGCGACCAGCTGGTGACCGACGTCGACGACCTGGTGTCGCCCAACCCCGACGTAGCCCTGATCGACGAGGCCGACTCCGTCCTGGTAGACGAGGCGCTGGTGCCGCTGGTGCTGGCCGGGACCACCCACCGGGAAACGCCGCGGGTGGAGATCATCAAGCTGGTGGGGGAGCTGACCCCCGAGGTCGACTACGACACCGACGCCGACAGCCGCAACGTCCACCTGACCGACGCCGGGGCGCGCAAGGTCGAGAAGGCGCTGGGCGGGATCGACCTGTACTCCGAGGAACATGTCGCCACCACGCTGACCGAGGTGAACGTCGCGCTGCACGCGCACGTGCTGCTGCAGCGCGACGTGCACTACATCGTTCGCGACGACGCGGTGCACCTCATCAACGCCTCGCGCGGCCGGATCGCGCAGCTGCAGCGCTGGCCGGACGGCCTGCAGGCCGCCGTCGAGGCCAAGGAGGGCATCGAGACCACCGAGACCGGTGAGGTGCTGGACACCATCACCGTGCAGGCGCTGATCAACCGCTACACCACCGTGTGCGGCATGACCGGCACCGCGCTGGCGGCGGGCGAGCAGCTGCGCCAGTTCTACAAGCTCGGCGTGTCCCCGATCCCGCCGAACGCCCCCAACATCCGCGAGGACGAGTCCGACCGCGTCTACATCACCGCGGCCGCCAAGAACGACGCGATCGTCGCCCACATCGCCGAGGTGCACGAGACCGGTCAGCCCGTGCTGGTCGGCACCCGCGACGTGGCCGAGTCTGAGGAGTTGCACGAGCGGCTGGTGCGCCGCGGCGTTCCCGCCGTTGTGCTGAACGCCAAGAACGACGCCGAGGAGGCGAAGGTGATCGCCGAGGCCGGCGAGTTCGGCAGGGTCACGGTCTCCACCCAAATGGCCGGGCGCGGCACCGACATCCGGCTGGGCGGCCCCGACGAGGCCGACCACGACCGGGTGGCCGAACTCGGCGGGCTGCACGTCGTCGGCACCGGGCGGCACCACACCGAGCGCCTGGACAACCAGCTGCGCGGCCGCGCCGGACGCCAGGGCGACCCGGGGTCGTCGGTGTTCTTCTCGAGCTGGGAGGACGACGTCGTCGCGGCGAACCTCGACCACAACAAGCTGCCGATGCAGACCGACGAGGACGGGCGGATCGTCAGCCCCAAGGCGGCCGGCCTACTCGACCACGCTCAGCGGGTCGCCGAGGGCCGGATGCTCGACGTGCACGCCAACACCTGGCGGTACAACCAGCTGACCGCCCAGCAGCGGGCCATCATCGTGGACCGCCGTGACACTTTGCTGCGCACGCCGACCGCGCGCGAGGAGCTCGCCGAGTTGGCGCCGAAGCGGTACGAGGAGCTGTCCGAGATCCTCTCCGTGGGAGCATCTCCCGCTTGCGGGGGAGAGCGCCTGGAGAAGATCTGCCGGCAGATCATGCTGTACCACCTTGACCGCGGCTGGGCGGATCACCTCGCCTACCTGGCCGACATCCGCGAGAGCATCCACCTGCGCGCCCTGGGCCGACAAAACCCGCTCGACGAGTTCCACCGGCTCGCTGTCGACGCCTTCGCGTCGCTCGCCGCCGACGCCGTCGAGGCGGCTCAGCAGACGTTCGAGACGGCGAACGTCCTCGAGGAGGAGCAGGGTCTGGACCTGTCCAAGTTGGCGCGCCCGACGTCGACGTGGACCTACATGGTCAACGACAACCCGTTGTCCGACGACACGCTGTCCACGCTCAGCCTGCCCGGAGTGTTCCGCTAACCGGTTCGGCTCCTTCCGCCGAGTGCGCGGCCAGCCGGGCGCTCGCCGTTCGCCCCGACTAAGGTCACGGCTCATGGAGCCGGTGCTTCCGCCCGATCGGGTGCTGACGGTGCCCAACGCCCTGAGCGTGATCCGCCTAGCACTTATCCCGGTGTTCGCCTACGCGCTGCTGTTCGCCCACGCCAACGGCTGGGCAGTCGCGATCCTGATGTTCAGCGGCGCCTCGGACTGGGCCGACGGCAAGATCGCGCGGCTGCTCGACCAGTCCTCACGGCTCGGCGTCTTGCTCGACCCGGCCGTCGACCGTCTCTACATGGTCGCCGTTCCCATCGTCTTGGCGCTCGACCGGATCGTGCCGTGGTGGTTCGTCATCGTGCTGCTGGCGCGCGACGGCCTGCTGGCCGCGACGCTGCCGCTGCTGCGCAGCCGCGGGCTGTCGGCGCTGCCGGTGAGCTATGTCGGCAAGGCGGCGACCTTCGCGCTCATGTCCGGCTTTCCGCTGGTCCTGCTCGGGACGGGGGGCGCGGTGTGGAGCCGGGTGCTACGGGCCTGCGGCTGGGGCTTCCTGGGCTGGGGGATATACGCGTACCTGTGGGCGTTCGTGCTCTACGGGGTGCAGATGACGCTGGTGATGCGCCGGCTGCCCAAGCTCGGACACGGTGCCCAACCGGTCACCGGCGGGGTGGGTGAGCATGGCTGAGCCCGATCGCCTGCTCGGCGGCTACGACCCCAACGCGGGCCACCGGCCACATGTGGCGCGGCCGAACCACATCCCGGTGCCGTCGCTGCTGCGCGCACTGCTCTCGGAACACCTCGATCCCGGCTACGCCGCCGCCGCCCGGCGCGCCGAACCGGGCACCGCTGCGCGGCGGGTCGCCGGCTGGATGTGGCAGGCGGTGGCGGCACTGCTGATCGCCGCCGTGTTCGCCGCGGCGGTGGCCCAGGCGCGTTCGGTGGCGCCCGGAGTGCACAATGCGCAGCAGCTGCTCGTGCGCAGCGTCCGGTCGACGGAGGCGACGGCCGGCAAGCTGTCCCAGCGGCGCGCCGAGCTGTCGACCCGCGTCGACGACGTCCAACGCCTCGCCCTGGCCGACGACGCCGAGGGGCAGCGCCTGCTGAGCCGTCTCGACGCGCTCAGCCTCGCCGCGGCCAGCACACCCGTCATCGGCCCGGGCCTGACCGTGACGGTCACCGATCCCGGTGCCGGCCCGAACCTTTCCGACGTCTCCAAGCAGCGAGTCAGCGGGAGCAGGCAGATCATCCTGGACCGCGACCTGCAGCTGGTCGTCAATGCGCTGTGGGTTAGCGGCGCCGAGGCCATCTCCGTCGGGGGCGTCCGGATTGGCCCCGGGGTGACCATCCGACAGGCCGGCGGCTCGATCCTAGTCGACAACAACCCCACCGCCAGCCCGTACGCGATCCTCGCGATCGGACCGCCGCACTCCATGCGGGACACTTTCGACCGCAGCCCGGGACTGCAGCGCCTGCGGCTGCTGGAGGTCTCCTATGGTGTCGGTGTGACGGTCAACGTGGGCGACGGCCTGTCGCTGCCCGCCGGATCGGTCCGCGAGGTCAAGTTCGCCAAACAGATTGGGCCCCAGTGACAACGGTCGCTACCCGAACGGGACAACCCGCATGATCGGCATCGCCGCGCTGGCAATCGGCATCGTGCTGGGCCTGATCTTCCACCCCGCGGTCCCCGAGGTCATCCAGCCCTATCTGCCGATCGCGGTGGTCGCCGCGCTCGACGCGGTGTTCGGCGGGCTGCGCGCGTACCTGGAACAGATCTTCGACCCCAAGGTCTTCGTGGTGTCGTTCGTGTTCAACGTCTTCGTCGCCGCCCTCATCGTCTATGTCGGCGATCAACTGGGCGTCGGCACCCAGCTGTCGACGGCCATCATCGTGGTGCTGGGCATCCGCATCTTCGGCAACGCCGCCGCCCTGCGGCGCCGGCTGTTCGGGGCGTGAGGCCGTGGAGTCGAGGTGAGTTCTTCAGTAGGCGGGGAGCCGGAGGGGCCGGCGGACGACGAAAGCCGTGACGCGCCAAGCCGGCACGACGCCGCGCCGCATGGCCGCCACGAGCTGCCGGGGAAGCGGCCGCGTCCGTTCAGGGGCTCGTTCGCGCTGCCGCGCGGCGGTCGTTCCCGGATGGCGTTCGGGGCGCTGGCGGCCCTGCTGTGCCTCCTGCTGGGGGTCGCCATCGTCACCCAGGTGCGCCAGACCAAGACCGGTGACTCGCTGGACACGGCGCGGCCCGCGGACCTGTTGGTGCTGCTGGATTCCCTGCGCCAGCGCGAGGCCACGCTGAACACCGAAGTGGGCGAACTGCAGGACACGCTGAACTCACTGCAGGCGTCGGGAAACACCGATCAGGCCGCCATCCAGCGGGCCCAGGCCCGGCTCACCACCCTGTCCATCCTGGTCGGCGCGGTGGGCGCCACCGGCCCCGGCGTCACCGTCACGATCGATGACCCCGGGCCCGGGGTTTCCCCGGATGTGATGCTCGACGTGATCAACGAGCTGCGCGCCGCCGGCGCCGAGGCGATCGAGGTCAACGACGCGCACCAGTCGGTGCGGGTCGGTGTCGACACCTGGGTGGTGGGGACCCCCGGCTCACTGACCGTCGACACCATGACTCTGTCGCCGCCGTATTCGGTTCTGGCGATTGGCGATCCGCCCACTCTGGCCGCGGCGATGAACATCCCCGGCGGCGCAGAGGACAGCATCAAGCGGGTGGGGGCACGAATGTCGGTGCAGCAGGCCGACCGGGTGGACGTGGCCACCTTGCGGCAACCAAAACCGCACCAATACGCTCAGCCCGTCAAGTGAACGAGCCCGACCAGATGCGAGCAGACAGGACTACTTGTGAGCGATATCCCGGCCGACCTGTACTACACCGCCGAACACGAGTGGGTGCGCCGAAGCGGTGATGACACCGTACGGGTAGGGATCACCGACTTCGCGCAGTCGGCGCTGGGCGACGTCGTCTACGTGCAGCTGCCGGACGTCGGCGCCGAATTGACCGCGGGGGAGTCCTTCGGTGAGGTCGAGTCGACGAAGTCGGTGTCGGACCTCTTCGCGCCGGTCTCGGGCACGGTGTCCGCGGTCAACGGCGAGCTGGAAGGCAGTCCGCAGCTGGTGAATTCGGACCCGTACGAGGCCGGCTGGATCCTGGACGTCCGGGTTTCGGACCCCGCCGCCCTGGAGTCGGCGATCTCGGGGCTGCTCGACGCAGAGGCGTACCGCGGAACACTGACCGAATAGCGATTGCTAATGTCCCTGCCAGCCCCCGCACGGCCACATGAACGGTCCGGCCGGCCCGCGGGGGGGCCGCCCGGTTGCGGGGGGCGGGAATTCACCTCGAGAGGGAGGTTTCCCGGCCGCGGGTGGGGGAAGCCAGGCAATCGGGCTTTCTCTCCTCGCGGGGTGGAATAATTCCGACCGGTGCGCGGTACGGTCGACAGAACGACACTAGAGAGCGGGCGGACGAGCGAGGATCGGCGATACCGGGCGAAGAAGAACCGCCAAGAGGACCTAGTGAAGCAGCCGGCCGAGCGGCCCGGTCAGACAACGCCACAGCGGCCAGTGAGGAGCAGCGCGTGACGGACATGGACTCCGATTTTGGGAAAGACCAGACATCTGACGAAGTTACCGTGGAGACGACTTCCGTCTTCCGTGCCGACTTCCTGAACGAACTGGACGCCCCCGCACAGTCGGGGGCCGAGAGCGCTGTTTCCGGGGTCGAGGGGCTCCCGGCGGGCTCGGCGTTGCTGGTCGTCAAACGGGGGCCGAACGCCGGATCGCGCTTCCTGCTCGACCAGCCGGTCACCTCCGCCGGCCGGCACCCCGACAGCGACATCTTCCTGGACGACGTCACGGTCAGCCGCCGTCACGCCGAATTCAGGTTGGAGAACAACGAATTCCACGTCGTCGACGTCGGTAGCCTCAACGGTACCTACGTCAACCGCGAGCCGGTCGATTCGGCGGTGCTGGCCAACGGCGACGAGGTGCAGATCGGCAAGTTCCGCCTGGTCTTCCTGACCGGGCCGAAGCAGGGCGACGACGAGGGAGGATCCTCAGGGTAGTGAGCGCACCCGATAGCCCGGCGCTGGCCGGGATGTCGATTGGGGCTGTCCTCGAGCTGTTGAGGCCGGATTTCCCCGATGTCACGATCTCCAAGATCCGATTCTTGGAGGCCGAGGGACTGGTGACGCCTCAGCGTGCTGCCTCGGGATACCGCAGGTTCACCGCGTACGACTGCGCGCGGCTGCGGTTCATCCTCACCGCGCAGCGCGACCACTACCTGCCGTTGAAGGTGATCAGGGCACAGCTGGACGCCCAGCCCGACGGCGAACTCCCCCCGTTCGGATCCCCTTACGGCGTACCGCGATTGGTTTCCGTCGCGGGAAGCGGCGAGGCCGGGCCCGAACCCGCATCCGACGCGGCCGCGGTGGCGCCCGCCCACATCCGGCTGAGCCGCGAAGACCTGCTCGAGCGCTCGGGTGTAGACGACGCACTGCTGACGTCGCTCCTCAAGGCCGGGGTGATCACCACCGGACCCGGCGGCTTCTTCGATGAGCACGCCGTGGTGATCCTGCAGTGTGCGCGGGCGCTGGCGGACTACGGCGTGGAGCCCCGGCACCTGCGCGCCTTCCGTTCGGCCGCCGACAGGCAGTCCGACCTGATCGCCCAAATCGCTGGTCCGGTAGTCAAAGCCGGGAAGGCCGGTGCCCGCGACCGCGCCGACGACTTGGCCCGCGAGGTGGCGGCGCTCGCGATCACGCTGCACACCTCGCTGGTCAAATCCGCCGTTCGCGACGTTCTCCATCGCTGAGGACTAGACTTCGGTCGGACGGGCTTGGTTTCGGCGACAAGGAGAGGTCATGGTGTTCGACCGTGTCGCCGCACCGAGCGTGTGGCCACGGCAGCATGTGCGGAGGGCAGACACAGATGGGTGAAGTTCGTGTTGTCGGCATTCGCGTCGAGCAGCCGCAGAACCAGCCGGTGCTGTTGCTGCGCGAGGCCAACGGTGACCGCTACCTGCCGATCTGGATCGGTCAGTCCGAGGCTGCCGCCATCGCGCTCGAGCAGCAGGGCGTCGAGCCGCCGCGCCCGCTGACGCACGACTTGATCAGGGACATCATTGCGGCGCTTGGGCATTCGCTGAAGGAAGTGCGCATCGTCGACCTGCAAGAGGGCACCTTCTACGCGGACCTCGTCTTCGACCGGAACATCACCGTGTCGGCGCGCCCGTCGGACTCCGTGGCGATCGCGCTGCGGGTGGGAGTCCCGATCTACGTCGAGGAGGCCGTCCTCGCCCAGGCCGGCCTGCTAATCCCGGACGAGAGCGACGAAGAGGGCGGCACCGCGGTGCGGGAGGACGAGGTGGAGAAGTTCAAGGAATTTCTCGACAGCGTATCGCCGGACGACTTCAAAGCCACCTAGCGTTCTGACGATGCGCGCCGTTCCAACGGCGCGAGGAGGAAGAGCGCCATCCCACCGAACGTTCTGACGATGCGCGCCGTTCCAACGGCGCGAGGAGGAAGGCGGTGTGGTCGCGACGGGGTGCGCGCGGCCACTACGCTGGACGTCGATATCACGGATCCGTCTCATCTGGCGCCGGGATGTCGACACGCCTGGCGGATAGCGCCCCCTCTCAGCCCGGCGACGGCCATACTTTGATGACGACTTAAGGCGCGGCGGCTATCGAAAAGCGTAAGCTCTCTAGCACTCGGGCCTGAGCAACGTGGCTGCGTCGCAGCCAGACATGCAGCCAGTAACGAGAGCGCGATCGGCGAGAGGAACCCACCGTGAGCGAGCAGCCACGTCAGGAACAGCTGGACCTAGCCGGCCAGGCGCACGCAAGGGGTGACTCCCCGGTCACAGCAGCGAGTGTCCCGGTCCAGCCCGGTCTCTTCCCCGACGATTCCGTCCCCGACGAGCTTGTCGGTTACCGCGGACCCAGCGCCTGCCAGATCGCCGGTATCACGTACCGCCAGCTGGATTACTGGGCCCGGACGTCCCTGGTGGTCCCGTCGATCCGGAGCGCGGCCGGCTCCGGCAGTCAGCGGCTCTACTCGTTCAAGGACATCCTGGTCCTCAAGATCGTTAAGCGGCTCCTCGACACCGGCATCTCGCTGCACAACATCCGGGTCGCGGTCGACCACCTGCGCCAGCGCGGCGTGCAGGATCTGGCCAACATCACGTTGTTCTCGGACGGCACCACGGTCTACGAGTGCACGTCGGCCGAAGAGGTCGTCGACTTACTGCAGGGCGGCCAGGGCGTGTTCGGCATCGCCGTGTCGGGCGCGATGCGGGAACTGACCGGCGTGATCGCCGACTTCCCGGGCGAGCGGGCCGACGGCGGCGAGTCCATCGCGGCGCCGGAGGACGAGCTGGCCTCGCGGCGTAAGCACCGCGACCGCAAGATCGGCTGAGAGCGCCCCACTCTTCCCCCGCGAGCGTGCGCAGATGCATGCCTGTAGCGGCGTGTCGCCGGACAAACACGCACGCTCGCGGTCACCAAGTAGACTGGGCAACGCGTCGCACTCGAGCGGGAGAGTTTCGTGGCTGCCAGTCACGAACGCCGAAGGAGCAACACCTCTCCGTCAACCTCTCAGGCACCCGGACCGCGCGAGTAAACGATGCCTCTGGAAAGCGGTGGTGACACACCCGCCGATGGGGAAAGGCGCCGGGCATCAGCCGGCACCGAATCTCTCAGGCGCCCGGCGAACGGGTGAAGACAGAGGGGGAGGGCCGTCAGTCCTCTGCCTTTGCTTGCTCACCTCAGGAGTATCGCCGTGTCCGACCAATCCACATTCGCCGCCCGCCACATCGGCCCGGACAGCCAGGCGGTGGCGGCGATGCTCGCCGTCATCGGAGTCGACTCGCTCGACGAGCTCGCGGCCAAGGCCGTCCCCAGCGGCATCCTCGACAAGACCACCGGAACCGGGGCCGCGCCGGGCCTCGACCGGCTGCCGCCCGCCGCCACCGAGGCCGAGGCGCTCGCCGAGTTGCGCGCTCTGGCCGACGCCAACACCGCCGCGGTGTCGATGATCGGGCAGGGCTACTACGACACGCTCACCCCGCCGGTGCTGCTGCGCAACATCATGGAGAACCCCGCCTGGTACACCGCTTACACGCCGTACCAGCCGGAGATTAGCCAGGGCCGCCTCGAGGCGCTGCTGAACTTCCAGACGATGGTGTCCGACCTCACCGGGCTGGAGGTCGCCAACGCGTCGATGCTCGACGAGGGCACCGCGGCCGCCGAGGCGATGACGCTGATGCACCGCGCGGCCAAGGGCAGCGCGAACCGGCTCGCGGTGGACGTCGACGTGTTCGCCCAGACCGCGGCGGTGCTGGCCACCCGGGCCCGGCCGCTGGGCATCGAGATCGTCCGCGCCGACCTGCGCGAGGGCCTTCCGGAGGGCGAGTTCTTCGGGGTCGTCGCCCAGCTGCCCGGGGCCAGCGGCCGCATCACCGACTGGTCGGCCCTGGTGACGCAGGCCCACGACCGCGGGGCGCTGGTGGCCGTCGGGGCGGACCTGCTGGCGTGCACGCTGATCACGCCGCCCGGCGAGATCGACGCCGACGTGGCGTTCGGCAGCACGCAGAGGTTCGGCGTGCCAATGGGATTCGGCGGCCCGCACGCGGGATACCTCGCCGTGCACGCCAAGCACGCCCGCCAGCTGCCCGGCCGGCTGGTCGGGGTGTCTTTGGATGCCGACGGGTCACCGGCCTACCGGCTCGCGTTGCAGACCCGCGAGCAGCACATCCGCCGGGACAAGGCGACCAGCAACATCTGCACGGCGCAGGTGCTGCTGGCGGTGATGGCGGCCATGTACGCCAGTTACCACGGGGCCGGCGGGCTCGCCGCAATCGCGCGCCGCGTGCACGCGCATGCCGAGACCATCGCGGGCGCGTTGGGCGCGGCGGCCAACACAGCGTTGGTGCACGACTCCTACTTCGACACGGTGCTGGCCCGGGTGCCCGGCCGCGCCGACGAGGTGATCGCCGCGGCGAAGGCCAACGGCATCAACCTGTGGCGCGTCGACGACGACCACGTGTCGGTGGCCTGCGACGAAGCAACGACCGAGGCGCACGTGGCGATCGTCCTGCAGGCCTTCGGTGCGTCCGCCACCGAGCCGGCCCGCGCCGACATCGCGACGCGCACATCGGAGTTCCTGACCCATCCCGCCTTCACCCAGTACCGCACCGAGACGGCCATGATGCGCTACCTGCGCGCGCTGGCGGACAAGGACGTCGCGCTGGACCGCAGCATGATTCCGCTGGGATCGTGCACCATGAAGCTCAACGCCGCCGCCGAGATGGAACCGATCACCTGGCCGGAATTCGCGCGCCAGCACCCGTTCGCCCCGGCCTCCGACGCGCCGGGGTTGCGCCGGCTCATCAGCGATCTTGAGACGTGGCTGGTGCACATCACCGGGTACGACGCCGTCTCGCTGCAACCCAACGCCGGCTCGCAGGGCGAGTACGCCGGCCTGCTAGCGATCCACGACTACCACGCCAGCCGGGGCGAACCGCACCGTGACATCTGCCTGATCCCGTCTAGCGCGCACGGCACCAACGCGGCGTCGGCCGCCCTGGCCGGCATGCGGGTGGTGGTGGTGGCCTGCCACGACAACGGCGACGTCGACCTCGACGACCTGCGCGCCAAGGTCGCCGAGCATGGCGACCGGCTGTCGGCGCTGATGGTCACCTACCCGTCCACCCATGGGGTATATGAGCACGACATCGCCGAGATCTGCGCGGCGGTGCACGATGCCGGCGGCCAGGTGTACGTCGACGGCGCCAACCTCAACGCGCTGGTGGGTCTGGCCCGCCCGGGCAGGTTCGGCGGCGACGTCAGCCACCTCAACCTGCACAAGACGTTCTGCATCCCGCACGGGGGCGGGGGCCCCGGGGTGGGGCCAGTGGCCGTGCGCTCGCACCTGGCCCCGTTCCTGCCCGGGCACCCGTATGGTCCCGAATTGCCCGGTGGCCACCCGGTGTCGTCGGCGCCCTATGGATCGGCCTCGATCCTGCCGATCAGCTGGGCCTACATCCGGATGATGGGTGCAGACGGCCTGCGCGCGGCGTCGCTCACCGCGATCGCCTCCGCCAACTACATCGCGCGGCGCCTCGACGAGTACTTCCCGGTGCTCTACACCGGGGAGAACGGCATGGTGGCCCACGAGTGCATCCTCGACCTGCGCGGCATCACCAAGTCGACCGGCGTGACCGTCGATGATGTCGCAAAGCGGCTGGCCGACTACGGTTTTCACGCGCCGACGATGAGCTTCCCGGTGGCCGGCACACTAATGGTGGAGCCGACCGAGAGCGAGACGCTGACCGAGGTCGACGCGTTCTGCGAGGCCATGATCGCGATCCGCCACGAGATCGACCGGGTGGGCGCGGGGGAGTGGCCCGTTGATGACAACCCGCTGCGCGGTGCGCCCCACACGGCCGACTGCCTGCTGGTCGCCGACTGGGACCACCCGTACACCCGCGAGGAGGCCGCCTACCCGCTGGGCAAGGGCTTCCGGCCGAAGGTGTGGCCGCCGGTGCGCCGCATCGACGGCGCCTACGGCGACCGGCACCTGGTGTGCTCGTGCCCGCCGGTGGAGGCGTTTGCCTAGGGCGTCAGCTCAGGTAGTTGCCGATCGCCGCGGCCAGTGCGGGCGACGCGGACGTGGGGAGATTCTGGTAGCCGCCACCGCTGAGCTGGGCGACGGCCTCCCAGGTCGCCCGGTCCGGGTCGGCGCCGAAATCGATGACGTTGACGGCGATCGGCTTGGCCGGGTCGGCGCTCTTGCGGATGAAGTCCTGCAGGCCCGGCCCGTCCAGCGATTGGTCGGTGTGCGGCCCGGCCGTGATCACGAGTATCGAATTAGTCTGGCCAGCAACGTAAGTTGTTTGCATCCCCTGGTAGATCATTCGCAGCGTGGTGAAGGACACCGCCCCGCCGGCCGACGAGTACTGCTTGTCCAGCGCCGCCGTCAGCGCGGCCGTCCGCGGCTGCCCATTCACGGGATCCGACAGCGGCCCGCTGGCCACCTCCGACCGGCCCTCGTGGCCGTCGAAGGTCCACAGCCCCACGATCGCGGACGGCGGCAGCACCTTGATCCTGTCCTGCAGCGCGGCGATCACATTCGCCAACCGGGTCTTTCCGCCCTCGTCACCGGGCATCGACTGGTCCAGCATGATGGTCGCGGCCAGTCCGCTCGACGGGGCGGCCATGGCCTCGGCGAGCGTCGCGCGCGTCGCGTCGTCACCCACCGACAGGGTGGCGGGCAGGGCCGGGAAACTGGTGACCGGGCTGCTCGGCGGCTTGACGCCGTTCACCCGGAACCCCGCCTGGGCGAGCTTGGCCAGCTGCTCGGGCTTGTGCATGAAGCGGGCGAACTCGCTGGCCGCCGACGTCTGTTCCTGGGTGAGCCACTTCCCGCTGAGCAGGACGGTCGGATAGTCGGCGACCGGCACCGGACCCGGCGGCAGCCAGGAGCCCAGCGTGGCCTTCGCATCCGACAGCGACTGGCCGCGCTCGAAGACCTGCTGCTCGGTGGTGATGACCGCGTGCACCGGTGCGGTCGCCGCATCGCCGGGCTTGACGAGCGCGTTCATGGCCTCGGTCAACGAGTTGTCCGCCAGCTTCGGCTGCGCGCTGAGCAGGGTGCGGACGGCGCCGGTGCCCTGGGTCGCCGGGGCGCCCGCGGGGACGGAGGCGGCCGCCACCGCCTCGCCGGCCAGAAACGACGCGTCGCCGTTGCCGCCGGTCGGCAGCGCCAGCCGCAGCGATCCCCAGGCCGGTAAGTTCAACGGGCCCAACGAGTTCGGATTGGTCTGCAGGCCCGGCAACGCCGCCCAGTTCTGGTTGCCCAGCGCCTGCTGCAGTTCGGGCCGCACCGCGAGGACGACCGGGGAGGTCACGAGCGAGTGGTTGTCGGTGATGGTCTTCTGACCCGTCGCCGCCGACAGCCGCGCGGCGGAGACCGAGCTGCCCGGGATCCACAACGCTGGTTCGCCGCCCAGCTCCGCGGGCCACTTGCCGATGAAACCGCCGAGCACCGCGTCGGAGTTCGCGGGCTTGACGCCCACCACCATGCAATGGTCTCGGACCGGGCTCGCCGACGAGTTGAAGTTCTCCGCCAGTTGCGCAATGGGCTGCGCGATGGACGGGTCGGCGATGACGGCGACCGGTTCTTGACCTCCGACGCAGCGGCCTGCGGCCTGGTGGGAGCGGTGCGACAGCGCGTCGCCGAAGAAGCTCCACAGGATCACGCTGGCCACCACCACGACCACGGCGACCAGCGCGACGATCACGCCGATGCTGACCCCGCGGCGGCCCCCTTCGCTGCGATGACCGCCCCGCCAGTCCCCGAGGCCCCGGTGCCCGGCGCGACGGAACAGGGACGGCGGGGAGGCCGCTGGCTCCGCCGTCGCCGGCGCCGCCTGCCGCGGGGAAAACTCCGGGTACTCGTCGGCCGTCCCACCCCCGAAGGCGTCCGCGGGGTAGCGGTCCTCCTCGATGTCCTCGCCCGCGAGGTCCTCGTCGGTGACGCGGTGACCGAACTCGCCGGTCGAGTCGATCGCGGCGCCCGAGTCGTCGTCCCAATAGTGCTGACGGCTCTGCGTGCCCGCCTCCGGCTCGTCGGCGAAGGTGGCGGCGCCGGCGGGCTCGTCGACGGAGTCCTCAGGGTCGGGCAAACTGTGCCTACCCATAGTGGTGCCCGCCGCCTCTCCGTCTGGTCGCCACGCGCCGCCCATGACGCGCGTTCGTTGTCAATCCGGCGCCGATTTTAGTCATCGGCCCGCGATAACTCATGGTCGAGCCCGATTACGACGCGGGCTCGAGCTCAACTCGATTGCGCCGCGCGGGCCTTCACTTCGCGGCGACGGCGATGCAGGATCGGCTCGGTGTAGCCGTTGGGCTGCTGCGTCCCGGTCAAAATCAGGTCCTGGGCGGCCAGGAACGCCAGGCTGTCGTCGAAGTTCGGCGCCATCGGCGCATACGCCGCGTCCTTGGCGTTCTGTTCGTCGACCAGCGGCGCCATCCGCTCCAGGCTGGCGCGGACATCCTCCTCGGTGATCACGCCGTGGCGCAGCCAGTTGGCCAGCAGCTGGCTCGAGATCCGCAGCGTGGCACGGTCCTCCATGAGCGCAACGTCGTGGATGTCGGGCACCTTCGAGCAGCCGACCCCCTGGGCGACCCAGCGCACCACGTAGCCGAGGATCGACTGGCAGTTGTTGTCGACCTCCTCGCGGATCTCCTCCGGGGCCCAGGCGAGCTCCTTCGCCAGCGGGATGGTCAGCAGTTCGTCGATGGTGGTGCGCTTCTTGCCGGCCAGCTCCTCCTGCACCGCGCCCACGTCGACGTAGTGGTAGTGCATGGCGTGCAGCGTGGCCGCCGTCGGCGAGGGCACCCACGCGGTGGTGGCGCCGGCCTTCGGCTGGGCGATCTTCTGCTCGACCATGTCGGCCATCAGCTCGGTCATGGCCCACATGCCCTTACCGATCTGCGCCTTGCCTTTGAAGCCGGCGGCCAGCCCGATGTCGACGTTGGCGTCCTCGTAGGCCTTGATCCAGGTGGTGCTCTTCATCGCGCCCTTGCGGATCATCGGGCCGGCTTCCATCGAGGTGTGGATCTCGTCGCCGGTGCGGTCCAGGAAGCCGGTGTTGATGAAGACCACCCGGTCGGCGGCGGCCTTGATGCAAGCCTTGAGGTTGACAGTGGTGCGCCGCTCCTCGTCCATGATGCCGACCTTCAGCGTGCCCTGCGGCAGGCCCAGGACGTCCTCGACCCGGCTGAACAGCTCGCAGGTGTACGCGACCTCGTCAGGGCCGTGCATCTTGGGCTTGACGATGTAGATCGACCCGGTGCGGCTGTTGGTCAGGGGCCCGTTGGCGTCACCGGTCTTGAGGCCGTGGATCGCGGTCAGGCCGGTGAACAGCGCGTCCTGGATGCCCTCGAACACCTCCTTACCGTCTGCGTCCACCATCGCGTCGTTGGTCATCAGGTGGCCCACGTTGCGGACGAACAGCAAGCTGCGGCCCGGCAGCGTCAGCTGGCCTTCCCCGTCGGGGGTGGTGTACGTGCGGTCCTGGTTGAGCACGCGGGTGAACGTCTCGCCGTCCTTGGTGACCGCCTCGGACAGGTCACCCTTGTTCAGGCCGAGCCAGTTGCGGTAGCCGAGCACCTTGTCGTCGGCGTCGACGGCGGCCACCGAGTCCTCGAAGTCCATGATCGTGGTGACGGCCGATTCCAGGACCACGTCCTTGATGCCGGCGCGGTCGGTCTTGCCGATCGGCGACTGCGGGTCGATCAGGATCTCGATGTGCAGCCCGTGGTTTGCCAGGAGCACCGACCAGTCGGGGGAGCCGAGCTCGCCGTTGTAGCCGGCGAACTTCTCGGGGTTCGCCAGGCCGACGGATCCGTCCCCGGTCGCGATCTTCAGCTGGCCGTCTTCGACGGACAGTCCCGTCGCGTCGGCCCAGGAACCCGACTCCAGCGGCACGGCCTGGTCGAGGAAATTGCGCGCATATGCGATGACCTTGTCACCGCGAACCTTGTTGTAGCCGGTGCCCTTTTCCGCACCGTCGCCTTCGGGAATGACATCGGTGCCGTACAGGGCGTCGTACAGCGAGCCCCAGCGGGCGTTCGCCGCGTTGAGCGCGAAGCGGGCGTTGAGCACCGGCACGACCAGCTGCGGACCGGCGGTCGTGGTGATCTCGTCGTCGACGCCGGAGGTCGTGATCGTGAAGTCCTCGGGCTCGGGCAGCAGATAACCGATTTCGGTGATGAACTCGCGGTAGGCATCGATGTTGAACGGCTCGATGACCCGCTGGCGGTGCCACTTGTCGATCTGGGCCTGCAGCTCGTCGCGACGGTTCAGCAGGTCCTGGTTCTTCGGGGTGAGGTCGGCGACGACCTTGTCGACGCCCGCCCAGAAGGTGTCGGGGTCGATATCGGTGCCCGGCAGGGCCTCGTTGTTCACGAAGTCGTAGAGCACTCGGGCGACCCGCAAGTTCCCCACCGACACGCGATCAGTCATCTCTCTCCTCCACAATGGGCCGCGCCACACGTCGCAGGCCCCCTAACGGACATCCTTCCCAGCCTACCGACCGGCAATCGGGCGAGCGTCATCCGGCCGACCCGCAACAGCAGGTCAGACCGCGTTACAACGCAAGCGATGCCGATTCGGCAAGCAGTGCGGGCCATCCTGGCATCGCATGTTCCGCGCGCCCAGGATTCCGCTCGCCAGCCACTTGCTCGACTGGTAGCCGTTGGAATCATACGGGCTAGGCCCGACCCGCAGGACGAGCAGCCCACGACCGGCCGACCGTCAGGACGCCTCGCGGATGGTCCCGACGAGGTCCTCCACCAGGTCTTCCATCGCCACCATCGCCACCACGGCGCCCCCGCCGCCGTCGGCGGTGACCAGGGCCAGGTGGCTTTTGCTGCGGCGCATCCGCGACAGGGCGTCGGCCAGCGGCAGCGAGCGTGGGACGCGCGGCAGCGGTCGCACCACCGCCAGGTCGATCACCGTTTCGGGATCGTCGACGAGCGTCAGCACGTCCTTGATGTGCAGGTAGCCGATGAACCGCCCGTCGACGTCGGTGACGGGGAAGCGCGAGTAGCCGGTCTGGGCCAGGGCCTGCTCGACGGCGCTGACCCGCGGACCGGAGCCCGCCGCGGCCACCGGGATCGCGTGCACCTCCGACAGCGGCACCGCCACGTCGCCGACCGTCCGGGTGCGCAGCTGCAGCGCCCGGGTGAGCCTGCTGTGCTCCTCCGGGTCCAGCAACCCCTCGGAGGTCGACTCGGCGATCATCTGGCTCAGCTCCGCCGGGGAGACGGTGATGTCGAGCTCCTCCTTCGGCTCCACGTTCAGCGCCCCGAGCACCAGGTTCGCGCACTTGTTGTAGAAGACAATGAACGGCCGCGCGGCCCGCACGTAGACCAGGTAGGGCGGCACCAGCAGCATTGCCGTGCGCTCCGGCCCGGCCAGCGCGATGTTCTTGGGCACCATCTCACCCAGCAGCACATGCAGCGTGACCACGATCCCCAGCGCGATCACGAACGACAGCGTGTGCAGCAGGGTGACGTTGATGCCGGTCAGCCCGAGCCCGGTGCGGAGCGCGTCGGCGACCGCGGCCTCGCCGATCCGCCCGAGCAACAGCGAGGCGACGGTGACACCGAGCTGGGAGCCCGCCAGCATGGCGGGCAGTTGCTCACCGGCGCGGATCACCGTGACGGCCCTCGCCTTGCCCTGTTCGGCCAACGCCTCGAGGCGGTCACGCCGCGCCGAGATCAGCGAGAACTCCGCGCCGACGAAGAACGCGTTGACCCCGATCAAGGCGAGTGCCAACAGCACTCCCAGCGCATCGTCCATCAGCGGGCCCATCAGCGCTCCTGCCCCGCGGGCAGATGACCGCTCCCGTCCAGCTCGGTGAGCTCGAGCAGGTCGATCCGGCGCCCGTCCATCCGCACGACGCGCGCCTGCCAGTGCAGGGCGGGGTCCGGCAGG
Source organism: Mycobacterium sp. 050134 (assembly GCF_036409085.1). Classification (NCBI taxonomy): domain Bacteria; kingdom Bacillati; phylum Actinomycetota; class Actinomycetes; order Mycobacteriales; family Mycobacteriaceae; genus Mycobacterium; species Mycobacterium sp. 050134. Next base: position 224,030 of record NZ_JAZGLV010000009.1, on the reverse strand, counting down.
CCGTCCTGGTTCAGGGCGGGCACCTCGACCACCTCGCCGGCCGTCGGGATGTTTCCGATCTCGCGCAGGACCAGGCCGCCGATCGTCTCGTAAGGCCCCTCGGGGGCCCGGTAACCGGTGGCGGTCGCCACCTCGTCGATGCGCAAGAGGCCGGACACCCGCCAGCCGTCGCCGGCCGGCACCACGTCGGGGGTCGCATCGTCGTGCTCGTCGCGCACATCACCGACGATTTCCTCGATCAGGTCCTCGACGGTCACCATGCCGGCGGTGCCGCCGTATTCGTCGACCACCATCGCCGTCTGGAGGCTGTTGGCCCGGATCTCGGCCATCACAGCGTCACCGTCCAGCGTGGACGGCACGACGGGAACCGGTTGGGCGACCGTGGTCAGCAGCGTGCGCGCGCGGTCGGCCGGCGGAATGGCGAACACTTGCTTGACGTGCACGATGCCGAGGGTCTCGTCGAGGTCGCCGTCGACGACGGGGAACCGGGAGAACCCGGACTCGGCGGCCGCGTCGATCAGGTCGGCGACCGTGTCGTCGGTCTGCAGCGCGACGATCTTGGACCGCGGCGTCATCAACTCCTCCGCCGTGAGGGTGCCGAACTGCAGCGACCGGCGCACCAGCGCGGCCGTGGCGGCGTCCAGGGCGCCGCTGCGCGCCGAGGACCGCACCAGCGACAGCAGTTCCTGCGGCGACCGCGCCGACCGCAGCTCCTCGGCCGGCTCGATCCCGAGCTCGCGGACGATCCAGTTGGCCACGCCGTTGGTCAGCCGGATGGCCGGGGTGAGCAGCAGCGAAAACAGCAGCTGGGCGCCGACCACTGCCCGGGCGGCCGACATCGGCCGCGCGACCGCGAGGTACTTGGGCACCAGCTCGCCGAACACCATTGACACCGACGTGACGACGGCCAGCACCAGGAAGGCCATGATCCCGCCGGCCACCCGGTCGGGGATCCCAATTGCGTCGAACCACGGATGGGGCAGGTCGGCCACCATCGGGTCGGTCAGGTAGCCGGCCGCCAGGGTGGTGGCGGAGATGCCGAGCTGGGCGCCCGAGAGCTGGAACGACAGCCGACGCTGGGCGCTGAGGATCCAGCGATCCCGGCGCCCGCCGTGACGTGCGTTGGCCTCGACCGCGCTGCGGTCGAGCGTGGTCAGCGAGAACTCCGCGGCGACGAAGACCGCGTTGCCGAAGATCAGCACCGCGATGGCGAGCACGCTGAGCAGGGTCACGGAGACGGTCATGACGGCGGAACCGGTGCGGGACGCGCGGGTCGCCGCCCGCTGCGAAAGGCCCGGATCGCCCTCCGGCCCCCGACGCGTGCCTGCGGCACGTCATCCCTTTCCCTCGGTGCCACGCGGCGCTTTGCCGCGCGTGAATCCATATGCTAACCAACACGGCCGGGGCCGACCCGGACGGTCACCAACCCAAGGGCAGCGGATGTCCCTCCGCGAAGCCCGCGCCGGACTGCACGCCGATGACGGCCCGCTCGTGCAATTCGGCGAGGGTGGCGGCGCCCACGTACGTGCAGGTGCTGCGCACACCCGAGGTGATGTGGTCGAGCAGGTCCTCGACGCCGCCACGGTCGGGATCCAGGTCCATCCGCGACGTCGAGATGCCCTCCTCGAACAGCGCTTTGCGGGCGCGATCGAACGCGGTGTCGCCGCCGGTGCGGGCGACGACGGCCCGCTTCGAGGCCATGCCGTAGCTCTCCTTGTACGGGCGGTTGTCGCGGTCGCGCATCAGGTCGCCGGGGGACTCGTAGGTGCCGGCGAACCAGGATCCGATCATGACGTTCGACGCCCCGGCCGCCAGGGCCAGGGCAACGTCCCGCGGGTGCCGGATGCCGCCGTCGGCCCACACGTGGCCACCGAGTTCTCTTGCCGCCGAGGCGCATTCGAGAACCGCCGAGAACTGCGGACGGCCGACGCCGGTCATCATCCGAGTGGTGCACATCGCGCCCGGGCCGACCCCGACCTTGACGATGCTCGCGCCCGCATCCAGCAGGTCCCGGGTGCCCTCGGCAGAGACCACGTTGCCGGCCGCGAGCGGCACGCCCAGGTTCAGCGAGGCGACTGTCCTGATCGCATCGAGCGTCTTGACCTGGTGGCCGTGGGCGGTGTCGATCACCAGGATGTCGACGCCGGCCTCGACAAGCGACCGCGCCTTGCCGCCCACGTCGCCGTTGATGCCGACGGCGGCGCCGATGCGCAGCCGCCCGTGCGCGTCGGTCGCCGGGGTGTACAGGCCAGCGCGGATCGCCCCGGTGCGGGTCAGCACGCCCGCCAGCGCGCCGTCGGCGGTGGTCACCACCGCGACACCGATCGGGGCGTGCTCGAGGAGGTCGAAGATCTTGCGGGGTTCGGTGCCCGCCGGGGCGGTCACGAAGTCGGTCACCGCGACGTCGCGCACCCGGGTGAAGCGGTCCACGCCCTGGCACGACGATTCGCTCACCAGCCCGATGGGGCGGCCCTCGAAGGCCACCACGGCCACCCCGTGCGCCCGCTTGTGGATCAGCGCGATCGCGTCGGAGACCGCGTCGTCGGGGGCCAGCACCACCGGGGTGTCGAGCACCATGTCCCGGCTCTTGACGAACTCCACGGTCTGCTGCACCGCGGTGATCGGCAGGTCCTGCGGGAGGATCACGATGCCGCCCCGCCGGGCCACCGTCTCGGCCATCCGCCGCCCGGCCACCGCCGTCATGTTGGCGACCACGACGGGAATGGTGGTGCCCGACCCGTCGGTGGTGGACAGGTCGACGTCGAACCGCGACGCCACCTCCGAGCGGTTCGGCATGACGAACACGTCGCTGTAGGTCAGGTCGTGCCCGGGGCGATGTCCTTCGAGAAATCTCATCGGTCTGGGTGTACCCGTCGATGCGGTGCGCCTACGCGGGCACTTCGCTGCGGTCCCCGCTCCACAAGGTGTGGAAGCGCTTCTCCGGGTCGTCGTCGATGCGACCGTAGGTGTGCGCGCCGAAGAAGTCGCGCAGCCCCTGCGTCAGGGCGGCGGGCAGCCGCTCGGTGCGCAGGGCGTCGTAGTACGACAGCGCCGAGGAGAAGCCCGGGATCGGGATGCCCAGCTGCGTGGCGGTGACCACCACGCGGCGCCAGCTGTCGATGGCCGCCTCGATGGCGCTGCGGAAGTAGGAAGCGACGATGAGCGTCGGCAGCTCGGGGTCCTCGTCGAACGCCTCCTTGATCCGGTTGAGGAACTTGGCCCGGATGATGCAGCCGCCGCGCCAGATGGTCGCGAGGTCTCCTGGGGTAATGCCCCAGTCGTACTCGGCGCTACCCGCCTGAATCTGGTTGAACCCCTGCGCGTAGGCGATGATCTTTGACGCGTATAGCGCCTGCCGGACGTCTTCGACGAATTGCTCTGTATCGGTTGGCTTTTCACCCAACTCTCCCGAGGCCAGCCCGGTGGTCGCCTTGCGCTGGGGCACCGAGCCCGACAGCGCCCGGGCGAACACCGCCTCCGCGATGCCGGTAACCGGGACGCCCAGGTCCAGCGCCGATTTCACCGTCCAGCGGCCGGTGCCCTTCTGTTCGGCCTCGTCCAGGATGACGTCGACGAGCGGCTTACCGGTCTTGGCGTCGGCCTGCCGCAGCACCTTGGCGGTGATCTCGACGAGGAAGCTGTCCAGGTCGCCCTTGTTCCACTCGTCGAAGACGTCGGCGATCTCGCCCGCGGTCTTGCCGAGTCCGTCGCGCAGCAGCTGGTAGGCCTCGCCGATCAGCTGCATGTCGGAGTACTCGATGCCGTTGTGCACCATCTTCACGAAGTGACCGGCACCGTCGGGGCCGATGTGGGTGCAGCAAGGCACACCGTCGACGTGCGCCGAGATCTCCTCGAGCAGGGGCCCCAGCGACTTGTACGACTCGGCCGGTCCGCCGGGCATGATCGACGGGCCGTTCAGCGCCCCCTCCTCGCCTCCGGAGATGCCGGCGCCGACAAAGTGCAGGCCGCGCTCCCGCATCGCCTTCTCGCGGCGGATGGTGTCGGTGTAGAGGGCGTTGCCACCGTCGATGATGATGTCGCCTTCTTCCATCGCATCGGCGAGCTCGTCGATGACGGCGTCGGTGGGGTCGCCGGCCTTGACCATGATCAACACCCGTCGGGGCTTCTCCAGCGCGTCCAGGAACTCGGCGATGGACTCCGTCCGCACGAACTTGCCCTCTCCAAGATCCGAGCCGTGCTCCTTCAGCAGCGCGTCGGTCTTGGCGATCGACCGGTTATGCAGCGCCACGGTGTAGCCGTGGTGCGCGAAGTTGCGGGCGATGTTCGACCCCATCACGGCCAGGCCGGTGACACCGATCTGCGCGGTGCCGGTGCTGGAACTCATGTCTGCGCCTCTCAGGTTTTCAGGACGTTCACTGGAAAGCTTGCTCAACAAATCCGACCACACCGGGGAACAACCGACCAGTCGGCCCCGGCGGGACTCGCCGCGTCACAGGTTGAACAGGCACCGCAGTTCGGTCAGCCACGGGACGGCCAGCGCGACGGTCGGGATGATGAAGATCGCCGCCGCGGCTAGGTAGGCGGCCGTCGCCAGCATCGCGCTGTTGCCGCTCCCCGCCAGACGGCGCACCCGCAGCACCGTGCTGGTGCCGCCGACGGCCAGCGCACCCGACGGCGCGCGACCGGCCGCGCACGCGACCAGCGCGCGCGCCAGCGGCGTGCGACCCGCCGCGCGCACCGCCGCGTCATCGGCCAACAGCTCGACGAGCAGCTGCACCGCGCGCAGGGCGTGCGAGCTACGGACCAGTCGCGGGAAGGCCGCGTGCACCGCGGTGAAGGCCTCCAGGACCAGGTCGTGGCGGGCGCGCAGGTGGGCGCGTTCGTGGGTAAGGATCGCCGAGACCTCGTCGTCGGTCAGCGTGGCCAGTGCGCCCTCACTGACGACGACGCGGCTGCGCACCCCCGGGAGGCAGTAGGCGAGCGGTTGCGGAACGTCCAGGACGCGCAGGTCGCGGGTCCGCGCGCACGGCTGGGGGAGCGCCGCGTCGTGATCGAGCCCCACCAGGTCGACGACCATCCGGTGGTGCGCCCGGCGGCGGCGGTTGGCGATCGCCACGCGCAGCACCGCGACCATCAGCCGGGCGCCGATCAGCACCGTCAGCGCGAAGACGGCGACGTACGCGGTCCACAGCGGCCAGCCGAGCCGTACCGCCGCACCGAGGATGCTCGCGGTGGGCCGGCCGTCGGGGCCTGGCATAAGCAGGCGGGTGGCGATGGCGATGCCGGCGCTGAACGCCGAGAGGACGGCCGCCACGGCGATCGCCTGCCACAGCACCATCGCCGCTCGCGGGGCGCGCAGGGGCCACGTCGCTCGTGCCAGGAGGGCCGGCGCCGGGCCGGCCAACAGCACCGCGAGGATGGTGAAGGCCAGCGCGGACACGCTGCCAGTGTCCCTCAGTCCTCCGGGTGCGCGCCAGCAGGCCGCGTGTTATTGCGTTGATTGTTTTCCAATTCGGCGAGCGCCCGCCGCAGCGCCTCTGCCTCGTCGGCCCCCACCCGCTCCACGAAGTGCACCAGCGCGGCGTGCCTGCTGCCCGAATCCTCGGCCTGGGACAGCGCGTCGACCATGAGCCCGGCGACCAACTCGTCGCGTCCGTGCACCGGGGCGTATCGATGCGCCCGGTCGTCGCGGATCTGCGAGACGAGATTCTTCTTGGCCAGGCGCTGCAGGACCGTCATCACCGTGGTGTAGGCGAGGTCGCGGCGCGCCGACAACGCTTCGTGGACCTGGCGGACCGTCTGAGGTTCCGGCGTGGACCACAAGTGGTCCATCACCGCGCGTTCCAGATCTCCCAGTCGCGTCAGCTTGGCCATGTTCCCCATCTCCTGAGCCTCGAAACCAGCGTACTCCGGCTTACTACCGACGGTCGTACCGACGAAGAACGAACGCCGCCGGTTCAGAGTTTCCCACGGAGACCCTTGCGAAATTAGGGCAGCCTTGCCTATCCTCTAGGCGGTCGAGCGACAATGACCGCGGAGAGTCCTGAGGGCTGCAGCGACCCCCGGTCTACTCGATCGGCGAGCCCCGTGCCCCGGCACGGGGCTCGCCCATCTTTTGGGAGGGGCGGGGGTTCACCCGACGCTCGCGGCGGACGGATCGTGTAAACACATGAGCGTGCCACCTCCACCGGACGCCGTCCCGCCGCCGAATTTCACCGCGCCGTTCGACACCGAACTCGGCCTGCGATTCACCGAGGTGACACCCGACGGCGCCCGGGCCGAACTGGAGGTCCAGCCGAAACTGCTGCAGCCGATGGGCCTGGTGCACGGCGGCGTTTACTGCTCGATCGTCGAAAGCATGGCCAGCGTCTCGGCCTACGCGTGGCTGAATGCCCAGGGCGGCGGCGGAAACGTCGTCGGCGTCAACAACAACACGGACTTCCTGCGTTCCATCGGCTCGGGAATGGTGTACGGCACGACCGAACCGATCCATCGCGGCCGGCGCCAGCAGCTGTGGCTGGTCACCATCACCGACGACAAGGACCGCGTGGTGGCGCGCGGTCAGGTGCGTCTGCAGAACCTCGAGGCATAGCCCAGGGCCCGAGCGGGCAACCAACGCTCGCCCAGCGGGCCCAGGTTGCGATCACGAAAACCGCGCGTCCTGAGCCGGAAAAGAGGCGCCGCGCGCGAACCGAGACCTTGCGTGCGCCGAGGCCTCACCCGTGCCGCCGGCGCCGGCGCACGCCAACAGCGACGCCCGTACGCCGGCGCAATTCCGGCGCGAAGCTGACTCGAGGTGTCGACCTCCGCGGGGGATGGCAGGATCTGAAGGGACATGCTTCTCACGCCGCACGAGCAAGAGCGACTGCTGTTGTCCTACGCCGCCGAGCTGGCCCGTCGGCGCCGGGCGCGAGGGTTGCTGCTGAACTACCCGGAGGCGGTCGCCCTCATCACCGATCACATCCTCGAGGGCGCACGCGATGGCCGCAGCGTCGCCGAACTGATGGCCAGCGGCTGCGACGTGCTGTCACGCGAGGACGTGATGGAGGGGGTGCCGGAGATGATCAGCGACGTGCAGGTCGAAGCGACGTTCCCCGACGGCACCAAGCTCGTCACCGTGCATCACCCGATCGCATGATCCCCGGTGAAATCATCTATGGCGCCGGCGATATCGCGATCAACGCCGGCGCGCAGCGGGTCGAGATGCGGGTGCTCAACACCGGCGACCGTCCCGTGCAGGTGGGCAGCCACGTCCATCTCCCGCAGGCCAACGCCGCGCTGTCGTTCGACCGCAAGGCCGCCCACGGTTACCGGCTGGACGTCCCGGCGGCCACGGCGGTCCGCTTCGAGCCGGGCATTGCGCAGACGGTCCGCCTGGTCCCGTTGCGGGGACGGCGGGAAGTGCACGGGCTGAGCCGCAACCCACCTGGACGGCTGGACGACTGATGACGCGGCTGTCGCGGGAGCGTTACGCCGACCTGTTCGGCCCGACCACCGGGGACCGGATCAGGCTGGCCGACACCGACCTGCTGGTCGAGATCACCGAAGATCGAAGCGGCGGACCGGGTTCGGCCGGCGACGAGGCGGTGTTCGGCGGCGGCAAAGTGCTGCGGGAATCGATGGGGCAGGGGCGGGCGAGCCGGGCCGACGGGGCGCCCGACACCGTCATCACCGGCGTGGTGGTCATCGACCACTGGGGAATCATCAAGGCCGACATCGGGATTCGGGACGGGCGCATCGTCGCGATCGGCAAGGCGGGCAATCCGGACATCATGACCGGCGTGCATCCGGACCTGGTGATCGGCCCGTCCACCGAGATCATCGGCGGCAACGGCCGGATCGTCACCGCCGGCGCCATCGACTGCCACGTGCACCTGATCTGCCCGCAGCTGATGCCCGAGGCGCTCGGGTCCGGCGTCACCACGATCATCGGTGGCGGCACCGGGCCCGCCGAGGGCACCAAGGCCACCACCGTCACCCCCGGCGAATGGCACCTGGCCCGCATGCTGGAGTCGCTGGACTCGTGGCCGGTCAACTTCGCGCTGCTCGGCAAGGGTAACACCGTCAACCCCGAGGGGCTGTGGGAGCAATTGCGCGGCGGCGCTTCGGGTTTCAAGCTGCACGAAGACTGGGGGTCCACCCCCGCGGCCATCGACGCCTGTCTGACCGTCGCCGACGCCGCCGGCGTGCAGGTGGCGCTGCACACCGACACCCTCAACGAGATGGGGTTCGTGGAAGACACCCTCGGTGCGATCGCGGGGCGTGGCATCCACACGTATCACACCGAAGGCGCCGGCGGCGGGCACGCTCCGGACATCATGCGGGTTGCCGCGGAACGGAATGTGCTGCCCAGCTCCACCAACCCGACACGGCCGCACACCGTGAACACGCTGGACGAGCATCTGGACATGCTGATGGTGTGCCATCACCTCAACCCCGCGGTGCCCGAGGATCTGGCGTTTGCCGAGAGCCGGATCAGGCCGTCGACGATGGCGGCCGAGGACCTGCTGCACGACCTGGGGGCGATCTCGATGATCGGCAGCGACTCGCAGGCCATGGGCCGCATCGGCGAGGTGGTGCTCCGGACCTGGCAGACCGCGCACGTGATGAAACGTCGCCGCGGCGCGTTGCCCGGGGATGGGCCCGCGGACAACCACCGGGCGCGCCGCTACGTCGCGAAATACACCATCTGCCCGGCGATCACGCACGGCCTCGACCACGAGATCGGCTCGGTGGAGGTGGGCAAGCTCGCCGACCTGGTGCTGTGGGAACCCGCCTTCTTCGGGGTGCGGCCGCACGTGGTGCTGAAGGGCGGCGTCATCGCGTGGGCGGCGATGGGCGACGCGAACGCTTCGATCCCCACCCCGCAGCCGGTGCTCCCGCGCCCGATGTTCGGCGCCGCCCCGGCGGCGTCGGCCGCGACCTCGGTGCACTTCGTGGCCCCGGCGTCCATCGACGCCGGGCTGGGCGAGAGGCTCGCCGTCAACCGGCGGCTCGTCCCGGTCGGGGACGTCCGCTCGGTCACCAAAACCGATCTGCCGCTCAACGATGCGATGCCGTCGATCGAGATCGACCCGGACACGTTCACCGTGCGCATCGACGGCGAGGTCTGGCAGGAGCAGCCGGCCACGGAATTGCCCATGGCCCAGCGGTACTTCCTGTTCTGATGTCCGAGCCTGTTCTGATGTCCGAGCCGGCGCTAACCACCCTGCTCGCGCTGGCCGACTCGCGGCTGCCCACGGGCGCGCACGTGCACTCCGGCGGGGTCGAGGAAGCCATCGCCTCGGCCCTCGTGGCCGACCTGGACACGCTGAAAGCGTTCCTGGCGCGCAGGATTCGCACGCACGGTCTGGTCACGGCTTCGGTGGCCGCCGCCGTGCACCGCGGCGACATCGGCCCCGACGCCGCCGACCGCGAGACGGACGCGCGCACCCCGGCCCCCGCCGCCCGGGAGGCCTCGCGCAGCCAGGGCCGGGGCCTGGCCCGGCTCGGCCGCCGGGTGTGGCCGGACGCCGGCTGGGACGCCCTGGGCCCCCGGCCGCACCTCGGCGTGGTCGCCGGGCGGGTCGGCGCCATCAGCGGCCTGCGCCCGGAGCACACCGCGCTGCAGGTCGTCTACACCACCATGACCGGCTCGGCGACTGCCGCCCAGCGCCTACTGGCCCTCGACCCCGCCGCCGTCGCCGCCACCACCTTCGCGCTGGCAGATTTGTGCGAGCGTACCGCCACCGAGGCGACCGCGGGGCTGGCCGACCTGTCCGACCCGTTGCTCGACACGCTGGCACAGCGTCACTCCCGGCGCGAGCGGCCCCTGTTCGCATCCTGAAAGGCCAACCATGACAACGCATGTTCACTCCCACCCGCACACTCACCAGGACCGGCCCAGGCGGGTGCGGGAGCCGGGGGAGCCGCTGCGCATCGGCGTCGGCGGGCCGGTCGGTTCCGGCAAGACGGCACTCGTCGCCGCGCTATGCCGCCAGCTGGGCGGCGACCTGTCGCTGGCGGTGCTGACCAACGACATCTACACCACCGAGGACGCCGACTTCCTGCGCCGGCATGCGGTGCTGCCCGACGAACGGATCGCGGCCGTCCAGACCGGCGGGTGCCCGCACACCGCCATCCGCGACGACATCACCGCGAACCTCGACGCGATCGACGACCTGATCGCCACCAACCCGGGGCTGGACCTGATCCTCGTCGAGTCCGGCGGCGACAACCTGACGGCGACCTTCTCCTCGGGGCTGGTGGACGTGCAGATCTTCGTCATCGACGTGGCCGGCGGCGACAAGGTGCCGCGGAAGGGCGGGCCCGGTGTCGCATTCTCGGACCTGTTGGTGGTCAACAAGATTGACCTGGCGCCCCTGGTGGGCGCCGACCTTCAGGTGATGGCCCGCGACGCCGCCGCGGTGCGCGACGGCCGTCCGACGGTGCTGCAGTCGCTGACCGCGGATCCGACGGCGGGCGAGGTGGTGGCGTGGGTGCGCTCCCACCTGGTCGCCGCGCGCGAGGGCGCCGGTGCGGTCTGACCTGCTGCTGGTCGCGCGCAGCAGTCGATTGCCGCGCATCGAATGTGGGGGCGGCCTGCAGGCGCGGTGCACCGCCCCCGACACCGTCCACCTGGTGTCCGCCGCGGCCACCCCGCTGGGCGGCGACACTATCGCGATCCGCGTCGTGGTGGAGCCGGGCGCCCGGCTCCGGGTGCGCAGCGCGGCGGCGACCGTGGCCCTGCCCGGCGCGGCCGGCCCGACGTCTTACGCCGAGTGGGACATCGAGGTGTGCGGCGATCTGGATGTCGACCTCGAGCCGACCGTGGTCGCGGCCGACGCACGGCACCTGTCGACGGTGGCCGTGGCCCTGCGCGAGGCCGGCACCGTCCGCTTCCGCGAGCGGGTGCAGATCGGCAGGTGCGGTGAGCGCGAAGGGTTTTGGTCGGGTTCGCTACGGGCCGACCGCAACGACGGCCCGCTGCTGCGGCATCGGGTCGAGCTGGGTGCCGGGTCGGTGGCCGACGACGCCATCACGGCGCCCCGCGCCATGATGAACGAATTACATTATCCGGCAGTGGATTCCGGCCTTGTGGCGCCCGAGACAACCGTCCTGGCGCTGGCCGGTGGGGGAACGCTGACGACGTGGCAGGCCGACCGGCTGGTCGGTTAGCTCGCCCGCCGCGCCGTAGCCGGGCCGTTCGCCTCGGCCGCCGCCACCGCCAGCTGTTCGAGCCGGGTGCGGGCGTACGCCTGCTGCTCGGTGATGGTGAGCTGGCCGCGGTGGGTGCTCAGGAACGTCACCGTCCACGACAGCAGAGTGCTGACCTTGGTCTTGAACCCGACCAGGTAGAGCAGGTGCAGCACCAGCCACGCGAACCAGGCGAACAGGCCGCTGAATTCCACCGGACCGACTTTTGCGACCGCCGAGAACCGCGAAACCGTCGCCATGGAACCCTTGTCGAAGTACTGGAAGGGTTCCCGTTCGGCCGGGTCGGCGCCGCCGAGCTCAGCCTTGACGGTGCCGGCGACGTACTTGGCGCCCTGGATGGCCCCCTGGGCGACGCCGGGAACGCCTTCGACGGCGGCCATGTCACCGATCACGAATACGTTCGGGTGCCCGGGAACCGAGAGGTCGGGCAGCACCTTGACGCGGCCGGCGCGGTCGAGTTCGACGGCCGACTGCTCGGCCAGATCCCGGCCCAGCCCGCTCGCCTGCACGCCCGCGGACCACACCTTGCATGCCGATTCGATGCGCCGCACGGTGCCATCGGAATCCTTGACGGTGATGCCGTTTCGGTCGACGTCGGTGACCATTGCGCCGAGCTGAATCTCCACACCCATCTTCTGCAGCCGCTCGGCGGCCCGTCGGCCCAGTTTCTCGCCGAACGGCGGGAGCACGGCGGGGGCGGCGTCGAGCAGGATCACCCGGGCCTTGGCGGAGTCGATGTGCCGGAAGGCGCCCTTCAGGGTGTGCTCGGCCAATTCCGCGATCTGGCCCGCCATTTCGACGCCGGTGGGGCCGGCACCGATGACCGTGAAGGTCAGCAGCTTGGCGCGCCGCTCCGGATCCCGAGACCGTTCGGCCTGTTCGAACGCGCTGAGGATGCGTCCCCGCACCTCGAGCGCGTCGTCGATGGACTTCATCCCGGGGGCGAACTCGGCGAAGTGGTCGTTGCCGAAGTAGGACTGGCCGGCCCCGGCGGCGATGATCAGTGTGTCGTAAGGGGTTTCGTAGGTGTGGCCGAGCAGTTCGGACACGACGTATTGCCCGGCGAGGTTGATGTGCGTGACGTCGCCGAGCAGCACCTGCACGTTGCGCTGCCGCCGCAGGACCACCCGGGTGGGCGGGGCGATGTCGCCCTCGGACACGATGCCGGTGGCCACCTGGTACAGCAGCGGCTGGAACAGGTGGTGGGTGGTCCGCGCGATCAGCTTGATGTCGACGTTCGCGTGCTTGAGTTTCTTTGCCGCGTTGAGCCCGCCGAATCCCGAACCGATGATGACGACCTGGGGGCGGCGCTCCGGTCCAGCTGTCACTTCGGGCTGGGGACTCATTTTGGGCTGCTCCTGACGGGGGCTCCTGGACACACGACTTCGGTTAGCGTCACATACAACGCTACTCAGGCACGTGCCCCGACGCCTAATTACTAAGCGTGTGTAATCAACCACACCGCTACGTCACGCCTGGTCGACCGGCGTGACGCTCGTCATGTTGAAGACGGGCGCGGCTACACGCCCATCAGCGGACGCAGCGCTTCGCCTGCGGCAGCGACGATCCCAGGCGTGTAGAACGGCATGTTGATGATCACGCCGTCGATGCCGGCGTCGAGCACCTTGGTCTTGATCTGATCGGCGACGGAGTCGGCGCTGCCCACCACCATCCGCTGCGCCAGCTCGGGGGGGACGGCACCGGCCGTGGCGTTGTCGTCGATGAGCGCCGTGATCAGCATGCTGGTCTCCAGCGTGGCCGGGTCGCGGCCGATCTCCTCGCACTGCTTGCACACCACGCCCAGCTTGCGCGGCACCTCGTCGAACCCGGCGATCACGTTGAGATGGTCGAAGTGCTTGGCGGCGAGCGGAATGGTCTTCTTCTCGCCGCTGCCGCCGATCATGAGCGGAATGTGTTCGCGGAAACGGGGATTCGCGATCGCGTCGGCGGTGTGATACCACTTGCCCGAGAAAGTCGCCCGCTCGCCCTTGATCATCGGCAGGATGATCTGCAGCGCCTCGTCGAGCCGGTTGAACCGATCGGTGAAGGTTCCGAACTCGAAGCCGAGCTGGTCGTGTTCGAGCTCGAACCAGCCCGCGCCGATGCCGAGGATCGCCCGGCCCTGGCTGACCACGTCGAGCGTGGTGATGACCTTGGCGAGCAGCGAGGGGTTGCGGTAGGTGTTACCGGTCACCAAGGTGCCGAGCTGCACCCGCTCAGTGGCGGTCGCCAGCGCACCCAAGGCGGTGTAGGCCTCCAGCATCGGCTGGTCGGGCGAGCCGAGCATGGGCAGTTGGTAGAAGTGGTCCATCAGGAAAACCGAATCGAACCCTGCCGATTCGGCCTCGCGGGCCTGGGCGATGACGGTGGGGAAGAGCTGCTCCACGCCGGTGCCGTAGGAGAAGTTGGGAATCTGGTAACCGAGTCGAATAGCCACGCCATCCACCGTAGTGCGGCCGCCGCGCAGTCGCTCAGCCGCTCAACCGAAGTGCGCGAGGGCCCCGTGACTCACGTGCAGCGTCTGGCCGGTGATGTGGCGAGCAGCGGGCGTGGTGAGGAACAGCGCCACGCGCGCGACCTCGGCCGCCAGCGTCGGCGGCGTGCGCGACAGGCCCTCGTAGCCGGGCTGGACGCTGCGCCCGGCCGCGACAGCGTTCACCGTGATCCCGCGGGTGCCGAAGTTGGCGGCCTGGCCGGCCACCCAATTCGACAGGGCCGCCTTGATGGCGGCGTCGGCGCTGCCCGCCGGCGGGTTCTCCGTGACCACACCGATGACCGACCCGCCCGAGCGGAGGTGGTCGCCGACGGCCTGCACCGTCAGCACCGCCGACAATAGCGTCGCATCCAGCGCATGGCGCCACGCCTGGGCCGTGTCGGACATCGAATAGGCGCGCGGGTCGCCGGCATCCCAGGACGGCGCGGGCAGGTTGACAATGGTGTCGAGGTGATGGGGGAACAGCCCGCGGGCCCCGTCGAGACTGGCCGGGTCGGTCGTATCGCAGACGATCGCGTCCGCGTCGAGTTCCTTAGCTGCGATCTCCACGTCGCTGCGGCGCGCACCGACGAGGGTCACCTTGTGACCGTCGTCGCGGAAGCCCTCGGCCACCGTGCGTCCCAACTCCGTGTCTCCGCCGGTGACCAGCACTTCCACTGCCATGACCTCCTCGTGTGTGGCGAGTGAACCCGAGCCGTGGCGCTTCACCGGCGCCTAGGCCCGCAGCTCCACCAATGTTACTGGAGAGTAGCTATTCGGCGAAATTGAAAACGCGCCGATGCGCGGACGATTTGCGTAACTATTCGGCCGACATTTTCGCGTCTGCGGCTCGAAGGGCGAGGACCGCCCGCGCGCGCGGGCGACACACGCTACGGTTCACCCATGCGTCGGATCGGGGCCCTGGCCGCTCTGCTGTCCGCGGTGTGCGTGGCCGCCTGCGGCCCGAAGCCCGCGCCGGGTTCCGGATCGCTCGTCGTGTTCGCCGCCGCGTCACTCAAGGCCGCCTTCACCCAGATCGGCCAGCAGTTCAAGGCCGAAAACCCCGGCAACGGAGTCGATGTGGAGTACGCGGGCTCGTCGGAGCTGGCAACGCAACTGACGCAGGGCGCCACGGCGGACGTCTTCGCGTCGGCGGACACCGCGCGGATGGACGCGGTCGCCAAGGCCGGGCTGCTCGCCGGCGATCCGACGAACTTCGCCTCCAACACGCTGGTGATCGTGACGGCCCCGGGCAACCCGAAGGGCGTCGCGTCTTTCCGCGACCTTGCCCGACCCGGACTCAGCGTGGTGACCTGCCAGAAGCCGGTGCCGTGCGGGGCGACGACCCTGCGCGTCGAGAACAGCACGGGAGTGCGCCTCAGCCCGGTCAGCGAGGAGCCCAGCGTGACCGACGTCCTGAACAAGGTGACCAGCGGGCAGGCCGACGCCGCCCTGGTCTATGTCACCGACGCGATCAGTGCGGGCGGCAAGGTGACCACAGTGAACTTCCCCGAGGCCGCCGGCGCGGTAAACGTCTATCCCATCGCGGTGCTGAAGCGGGCCCCGCGGCCCGAGCTGGCGCAGAAATTCGTCACCCTGGTGACGTCGGACGCCGGCCGGAAAACCCTAGCCCAGTCCGGTTTCGCCAAACCCTGAGCCGCGACGTGTATCGGCCGACGGACCTGCCCCGCTGGGTGTACCTCCCGGCCGCCCTGGGCGCGGCCTTCGTGACGCTGCCCCTGCTGGCGGTGGCGGTCAAGGTCGACTGGCCGGATTTCTGGTCCCTGATCAGCAGCCCGTCGGCGCGGATCGCGCTGCTGCTGAGCCTGCGGACCGCCGCCGCCAGCACCGTCCTCTGCGTGCTGCTCGGCGTCCCGATGGCACTGGTGCTGGCGCGCGGCCGGGCCCGCCCGCTGCCCCTGTTGCGCCCGCTCATCCTGCTGCCGCTGGTCCTGCCGCCGGTGGTGGGCGGGATCGCGCTGCTCTACGCCTTCGGCAGGCTGGGATTGATCGGGCGCTACCTGGACGCCGCCGGCGTCAGCATCGCATTCACCACGACCGCGGTCGTCCTGGCGCAGACCTTCGTCTCGCTGCCGTTCCTGGTCATCTCGCTCGAGGGCGCGGCCCGCACAGCCGGAGCCGACTTCGAGGTCGTCGCGGCGACGCTGGGGGCGCGGCCCGGGCGGGTGTGGTGGCGGGTCACCTTGCCGCTGCTGCTTCCGGGCATGGCGTCGGGAGCGGTGCTCGCATTCGCCCGCTCCCTGGGGGAATTCGGGGCGACGCTGACGTTCGCGGGGTCCCGGCAGGGCGTCACGCGGACCCTGCCGCTGGAGATCTACCTGCAGCGGGTCGACGACCCGGACGCCGCGGTGGCGTTGTCACTCCTGCTGGTGGCCGTGGCGGCGCTCGTGGTGCTCGGCCTGGGCGCGCGCCGGCTCGCCGGCCCCGATTTCAGGTAGCCCGCCGTGAGCCGGTTGCAGCTTCGTGCCGTTATCGCCGAGCGGGGCCTGGACGTGGCGTTCTCGGTGTCGGCGGGGGAGGTCCTTGCGGTGCTGGGCCCCAACGGGGCCGGCAAGTCGACGGCCCTGCACGTCATCGCGGGGCTGCTCAGCCCCGACGAGGGCCTGGTGCGGCTGGGCGACCGGATCCTGACCGATACCGCGGCGGGCGTGAACGTGGCGACACATCGCCGTCGGGTGGGTCTGCTGCTGCAGGACCCGCTGCTGTTCCCGCACCTGAGCGTCGCCGCCAACGTCGCGTTCGGACCCCACAGCCGTGCGACCCGGTTCGGCGCGCGGCGCGGCGCGGCGCGGGCGGCGGCGCTGCGGTGGCTGCGCGAGGTGGACGCCGAGCGCCTCGCCGACCGCAGACCGAGGCAGCTGTCCGGCGGCCAGGCCCAGCGGGTCGCGATCGCCCGCGCGCTCGCGGCCGAACCCGAGGTGTTGCTGCTAGACGAGCCGCTCACCGGACTCGACGTCGCCGCGGCCGCGGCCCTCCGCACCGTGCTGCGCGCGACGGTCTCCCGCACCGGGTGCGCGGTCGTCATGGTGACCCACGACCTGCTCGACGTCTTCACGCTCGCCGACCGGGTGTTGGTGGTGGAGGCCGGGCGGGTCGCCGAGATCGGACCCGTGCCCGACGTGCTCACCGCGCCCCGCAGCCACTTCGGCGCCCGCATCGCCGGCATCAACCTCGTCGCCGGGAGGAGCGGTCCGGACGGTTCGCTGCGCACGGGGTCCGGTGCCCGCTGGCACGCCGCCCCGGGCGCGCACCCGGCGGCCGGGCAGCGCGCGGTCGCGGTGTTCTCGCCCGGGGCGGTGGCGGTGTATCGCGAGCGGCCGCACGGCAGCCCCCGCAACACCGTCGAGGTGACCGTCGCCGAGCTGGACGTCCGCGGGTCGGCGGTCCTGGTGCGGGGGCACGAGCAGCCCGACGGCGCGCCGGGCCTGGCCGCGGAGATCACGGTGGAGGCCGCCCGGGAGCTGCGGATAACCCCCGGCGAACGGGTCTGGTTCACCGTCAAGGCCCACGAGGTCAACCTCTACCCGGCCCCGGCGTGAGCAGCCGGGTTACACATCGGCAACATCGAAAAATCCCCGCCCCACCCTCAGCACGGCACCCTTGCGTCACAGCTTTAACGCGGTAGGTTCGTCGCCATGGATCAGCTGGACCCGAACCCAACACGTCGCAAACGGCCGTGGGCGACGCTGGCCATCGCCGCGGTGACGGGCGCCATCGCCGCCACCATCGCCCTGCCGGCGACCTCGAACGCCGACCCCGAGCCCGCGCCCCCCGCCCCGGCGACGACGACGGCGCCGCCGCCCGCGCCGGCCACCACGACGGCGCCGCCCCCGGCGCCGGGAACCACCACCGCCCCGCCGCCGGCCGCGCCTAGCCCGCAGCCGGGTGATCCCAACGCGGCCCCGCCCCCGCCGGTCGATCCGAATGCGCCGCCGCCCCCTCCCGTCGACCCCAACGCCCCGCCGCCGCCGGCGGCAGATCCGAACGCCGGCCGGATCGGCAACGCCGTCGGTGGCTTCAGCTATGTCCTGCCCGCCGGCTGGGTGCAGTCGGACGCGTCGCACCTCGATTACGGCTCGGAGTTGCTCAGCAAAACCACCGGACAGCCGCCGATGCCGGGACAGCCGCCGCCGGTCGCCAACGACACCCGGATCGTGATGGGCCGGCTGGACCAGAAGCTCTACGCCAGCGCCGAACCGGACAACGCAAAGGCCGCCCTACGGCTGGGTTCGGACATGGGCGAGTTTTTCATGCCCTATCCCGGGACCCGGATCAACCAGGAAGCCACGCCGCTCACCGGAGCCAACGGGATCACCGGCAGCGCGTCGTTCTACGAGGTGAAGTTCAGCGACGCGAGCAAGCCGAATGGCCAGATCTGGACGGGCGTCGTCGGCACCCCGGCGAACGCGGCCAACGGGACTCCTCCGCAGCGCTGGTTCGTGGTGTGGCTGGGTACCGGAAACGACCCGGTGGACAAGGTCGCCGCCAAGGCGCTGGCCGAGTCGATCCAGCCCTGGTCGGGACAACCGGCACCCGCGGTACCGCCTGCGCCGGGCGCGCCCGGCGCTCCGGCTCCGGCACCGGGCCAGGCGCCGGCCGGTGAGGTGACGCCCACGCCGTCGCCGGCGCCGCAGCGGATCGTGCCGGCCTAACGGTCGCGCAATCGTCGCCAATTCGACACGCGAATAATTAGCTAAAGCGGGTATACGGAATTCACGCCCGGCGGCCCCGCCGGGCTTTGCCAGCGATTGCAAGGAGACCCGCATGGACGTCATGGCAGCGACCGAATTCCTCGCCCGCTCATCTACGTTGACCAGTGTCGGCTGGATCGGATACATCATCATCGGCGGTTTGGCGGGTGCGCTCGCCAGCAAGATCATGAGCGGCAGCGGAGCCGGAATCCTCATGGACATCGTCATCGGCGTTGTCGGCGCCTTGATCGGCGGCTTCATCCTGAGCTTCTTCCTCAAGACCTCGAGCGGCGGTTACATATTCACGTTCTTCACGGCGCTGCTGGGCTCGCTGCTCCTGCTCTGGATCGTCGGGATGGTGCGGCGCACCTAGGCCGTCCCGAGCCGTCGCGGCCCGGTCCCGCCCGCGGCATGATGTAGTGATGGCCGCACCGGTTACCACCACGACGATGCGCGCCTGGCGCGTGCGCCGACCCGGCCCGATGGCCACCGACCCGCTCGAGCGCGTCACCGCCGAGGTCCCGCGACCAGCGCCGTCGGAACTGCTGGTGGCCGTGCGCGCCTGCGGCGTGTGCCGCACCGACCTACACGTCACCGAAGGCGACCTTCCCGTCCACCGCGACCGGGTCACGCCCGGCCACGAGGTGGTCGGGGAGGTCGTCGAGGTGGGGCCGGAAGCCGGGGACGGCTTTCGGGTCGGGGACCGGGTGGGCATCGCGTGGCTGCGGCACACCTGCGGCGTGTGCAAGTACTGCCGACGCGGCGACGAGAACCTGTGCCCGAAGTCCCGCTACACCGGCTGGGACGCCGACGGCGGGTACGCCGAGTTCGCGACGGTCCCGGCGGCCTTCGCGCACCACCTGCCCAGTGGCTACAGCGACAGCGAGCTGGCGCCGCTGCTGTGCGCCGGCATCATCGGCTACCGCTCCCTGCTGCGCGCCGACCTGCCACCCGGAGGGCGGCTGGGCCTGTACGGCTTCGGCGGCAGCGCCCACATCACCGCCCAGGTCGCGCTAGCGCAGGGCGCCGAGATCCACGTGATGACCCGCGGTGAGGACGCGCGCAAGCTGGCGATGGAGCTCGGGGCGGCGTCGGCCCAGGGGGCCGCCGACCCGCCGCCGGTACCGCTCGACGCGGCAATCCTCTTCGCGCCGGTCGGCGAACTGGTGCTGCCGGCGCTCGAGGCTCTCGACCGCGGCGGTACCCTGTCGATCGCGGGGATTCACCTTTCCGACATTCCGCCGCTGAACTACCAGCGTCACCTCTTCCAGGAACGCCAGGTGCGCTCGGTCACCTCGAACACGCGCGCCGACGCGCGGGCGTTCCTGGATTTCGCGGGGGAGCACCACATCGAGGTGACGACGCCCGAATACTCGCTCGACCAGGCAGACAAGGCCCTCGGCGACCTGAGCGCCGGGCGGATCGCCGGGGCGGCCGTGCTGCTGGTGTAGCCGGCCCTACGAAAGGTGCCAGACCAGCGCGGCGGCCAGGGCGCCGAGCCCGTTGAGGGACCAGTGCAGCGCGATCGGCGCGATCAGGCTGCCGCTGCGGCGGCGCAGCCAGCTGAACACGAATCCGGCCGCGCCGGTGGCCAGCACCGCGCCGACCACGCCGGCGAGCATCCCGGCGATCCCGCCGCCCAGTATGTGGGTGAAGCCCACGTTGCTGCTGGTCAGCCCGAGCGAGGTGGCGACGTGCCACAGCCCGAACAACAGCGAGCCGGCCAGCGCGACCCCGCGAAAGCCCCAGGCCCGGTGCAGCGCCCCGTGCAGCACGCCGCGGAACGCCAGCTCCTCCGGGATGACGGTCTGCAGCGGGATGACGACCATCGAGGCGATCAGCGCGCCCGACACGGTGGCATACCGATGGTTCAGGAACATCGGGCGGGTTACCGGCAGCAACACGCCCACCGCGATCACCGACGCGACGACCACCACGGCGGCCACCGCGTAGGCTGCGCCGGATTTCCAGTGTTCGCGCCCGAGGCCGAGGTCGACCCAGTCCAGGCCGTTGGCGCGCATCAGCACCACCAGCCCGACGGCGGCGGCCGGAACGATCGCGATGCTCGCCCACGGGGTAGTGAAGTGCGCGACCAGGTTGGTGAGCACGAGCACGACGACGACGACGGCGATGTCGAGACGGACCCGGAACCGGTGCAACGCCGAGAGCTGCGCGACCACGGGGTGGGTATCAGCGGCAGCGGGTGCGTCGGGCATTCGACCAGTTTACCCTTGGGCCGGGCCGCCGCCGGTTCGCCGAAGTAGCCGCCACGGTCGCATCCTCGCCCAAACCACAGCCGCCAGGGCGATCTCGGCGCCGAGGTCACCTCCCGGGCCAATGGGTCGCCTCGCTCGCATCACTCCCTACGCTCGTTCTGCTCCCTCACCTCCCAGGCCAATGGGTCGCCTCGCTCGCATCACTCCCTACGCTCGTTCTGCTCCCTCACCTCCCAGGTCCAGCCGGCGATCTTCGGATCGTCCTCGCCGTGCTCGCGGGTGTAGCTGCGCGCGGCCAGCCGGGCGTCGACCATGCGCTGGCGGAGCACGGCGGCGCGGCTGCCCAGCCCCTCGACCCGGTCGATCACGTCCATGACGAGGTGGAACCGGTCGAGGTCGTTCAGCATCACCATGTCGAACGGCGTGGTCGTGGTGCCGCGCTCCTTGAAGCCGCGCACATGGATGTGCCCGTGGTTGGTGCGGCGGTAGGTGAGCCGGTGGATCAACCAGGGGTAGCCGTGATAGGCAAAGATGACCGGCTTGTCGCGCGTGAACAGCGCGTCGAACTCGCGGTCCGGCAGGCCGTGCGGATGCTCCGATTCGGGCTGCAAGCGCATCAGGTCGACGACGTTGACCACCCGAACGGCGAGGCCGGGCAGTTCGCGGCGCAAGATGTCCGCGGCGGCCAGGATTTCCAGCGTCGGAATGTCGCCGGCGCAGGCCAGCACCACGTCCGGTTCGGCGGTGGCGGTGCTCGCCCACTGCCAGACGCCGACGCCGCGGGCGCAGTGCGCGATGGCCTGGTCCTTGTCGAGGTAGGCCAGCGCCGGCTGCTTGCCGGCGACGATGACGTTGATGTAGTCGCGGCTGCGCAGGCAGTGGTCGGCCACCGACAGCAGGGTGTTGCCGTCCGGCGGCAGGTACACGCGGGTGACCTCGGCCCGCTTGTTGGCGACCAGGTCGATGAAGCCCGGGTCCTGGTGCGACGCGCCGTTGTGGTCCTGGCGCCAGACGTGGGAGGTCAGCAGGTAGTTCAGCGACGCGATCGGCCGCCGCCACGGCAGCTCCCGGCTGGTGGCCAGCCACTTCGCGTGCTGGTTGAGCATCGAGTCGACGATGTGCACGAACGCCTCATAGCAGTTGAACAGGCCGTGCCGCCCGGTCAGCAGGTAGCCCTCCAGCCAGCCCTGGCACAGGTGCTCGGAGAGCACCTCCATCACGCGACCGTCGGGGGCGAGGTGCTCGTCGTCGGGACCGAGCGCGGACAGCCACACCTTGTCGGTCGCGCCATACACGGCGTCGAGCCGGTTGGAGGCGGTCTCGTCGGGTCCCATGAGGCGGAAGCGGTCGGCGTTGCGGGCGATCACGTCACGCAGGAACGTGCCCAGCAGCCGGGTGGCCTCGTGCGTCTCGGCGGCCGGCCGCGTCACCGGCACCGCGTAGTCGCGGAAGTCCGGCAGTTCCAGGTCGTGCAGCAGCAACCCGCCGTTGGCGTGCGGGTTGGCACTCATCCGCCGTTCGCCGCGGGGCGCCAGCGCCCGCAGCTCGGGCCGCAGCGCGCCGGTGTCGTCGAACAGCTCCGCGGGACGGTAGCTGCGCAGCCATTCCTCGAGCTGCGCGCGGTGCTCGGGGTTGTCGTGGGTCTCGGCCAGCGGCACCTGGTGGGCCCGCCAGGTGCCCTCCACCTTCTTCCCGTCGACGACCTTCGGGCCCGTCCAGCCCTTGGGGGTGCGCAGCACGATCATCGGCCAGACGGGCCGCTGCGTCGCCTCGCCGCGGCGGGCGTCACCCTGGATGGCCGCGATGTCGTCGAACGCGTCGTCGAGCGCCGCGGCGAGCTGCCGGTGCACGTCGGCCGGGTCGTCCCCGGCGACCGTGATGGGCCGGTAGCCGTAGCCGCGTAGCAGCGCCTCGAGCTCCGCGTCGGGGATGCGGGCCAGCACCGTCGGATTGGCGATCTTGTAGCCGTTGAGCTGCAGGATCGGCAGCACGGCGCCGTCGGTGACGGGGTTGAGGAACTTGTTGGAGTGCCAGCTGGCCGCCAGTGGGCCGGTCTCGGCCTCGCCGTCGCCGACCGCGCAGGCCACCACCAGGTCCGGGTTGTCGAAGGCCGCGCCGTAGGCGTGCACCAGCGCGTAGCCCAGCTCGCCGCCCTCATGGATCGAACCGGGCGTCTGGGCGGCGACATGGCTGGGGATGCCGCCGGGAAACGAGAACTGCCGGAACAGCTTTCGCAGTCCCTCGGCGTCCTCCTCGATGCCCGTGTAGACCTCGCTGTAGGTGCCCTCGAGGTAGGCGTTGGCGACCAGGGCGGGGCCGCCGTGGCCGGGCCCGGTGACGTAGATGACGTTGGCGTCGCGGCGGCGGATGATCCGGTTGAGGTGCGCGTAGATCAGGTTGAGCGCGGGCGTGGTGCCCCAGTGGCCCAACAGCCGGGGTTTGACGTGGTCGGCGGACAGCGGTTGGCGCAGCAGCGGGTTGTCCAGCAGGTAGATCTGGCCGACGGACAGGTAGTTGGCGGCGCGCCAGTAGGCGTTGATGAGGTCGAGTTCGTCGTCGTGGAGGGTCGCGGTTGTCGGGCTTGCTGCGGTTTCTGCGGTCACCCCGCCGATTCTCCGGTGCCCGGATGAACGTCGCCAGAAATGAAGGTCACTCTTCGCCGCGGGCGCGGGATTCGTAGGCCCGGCGTCGGGCGGGGTCGACATCGTCGGTGAAGACGTGTTCGCCGCCGAGCAGGCGATTTACCCCCTCGGACAGGGCGCGCGGCAGGAACTTCTGTGACGCGATGATGGCGCCGGCCGTCTTCGTCACGCGGACCCGCGGCCGCGGATGCGCCACCAGTCCCACGATGGCGTCGGCGATGTCGGTCGGTTCGGCGTTCTTGACGCCCTTGACCCCGGCGGTGCCGGCGATCAGCTCGGTGTTCACGAACGTCGGCATGACGACCGAGAACTTCACGCCGCTCGTGCGGTATTCGATCCTGGCGGCATCGGTGAAGCCGATCACCGCGTGCTTGCTGGCGCAGTAGGTGGCCGCCCCGGCGATGTAGGTTTCCCCGGCGAGCGAGGCGATGTTGATGACGTGCCCGGATCCGCGCGGCACCATGCGCTGCGCCGCCAGCTTGCTGCCCAGGATGACGCCGTAGACGTTGATGTCGAGGATGCGCCGGGTGACGGCGTCGGGTTCGTCGACGACCCGCCCGAGCGGCATGATGCCGGCGTTGTTGACGAGCACGTCGACCGGGCCGAGTTGGCGTTCGACCTCGTCGAGGAAGTCCGCGAACGAGTGCGGATCGGTGACGTCGAGCTTGCCGTACACGTCCAGGCCCAGGGCGGCGCCCGACTCCTTGACCTTCACCTCGTCGATGTCGCCGATCGCCACCTTCGCGCCCAGGTTGTGCAGCGCGGTCGCGGTCGCCTGGCCGATTCCGCGCGCGCCGCCGGTGATCACGATGACCTTGCCGCGGACCTTCAGCCCGATCGATGCCGTGTCTGCCATGGCCGCCCTTCCGCTTTCTTGACGGGTGTCAACTCGGTAAGCACAGCACTCCGGGCCGGGCAGCGCAACAACCGGGTGGCCGGCGCGGGCCCAATCCGCCGATACTGCAGCGATGACACAGGTGCGGCCGGCCGTCGCGGCCGACGCCCCCGACGTGGCCCGGGTCCACGTCCGGGCGTGGCAATCGGCCTACCGCGGGCTCCTCGCGCCGGACTACCTCGATGGCCTGAGGCCCGAAGCGTGGACGGCGCGGTACGCCTTCGGGCGGGTGGGGCTGGGGCTGCCGTCGACGCTGGTGGCGGTTGACGGCGCCGTGATCCGCGGGCTGGCCACGACCGGGTTGAGCCGCGAGCGGCCGAACGCGGGGGAGCTCATGGCGCTCTACGTCGACCCGGGCTGCATCGGGACGGGCGTCGGGCGGCTCCTGATGGCCGCGGCGCGGGAGCGACTGCGTGGCCTCGGCGTGGCGGAGGCCCTGCTGTGGGTGCTCGCCGGCAACGCCCGGGCGAGGCGGTTCTACGAGCGCGACGGATGGCGGTTCGACGGGGCGCGCCGCACCGAGAGCTACGGCGACACCCGGGCGCCGCTGGTGCGCTACCGGTGCGCGCCGATCTAACCGGGGCGGCGGTCGGTCACCACCCGACCGATCCCGGGACGCCCTTGAACGGGCCGGTGACCCAACTGGTGATCCAGCCGCCGTAGAAACCGCCGGGCTGCGGCTCGACGACCTCCCCGTCGACCGTGCAGCGGTCCGCCTTCGCGGCCATCACGGCGACCGCCCCGGCGATGGCGGCGAACCCGGGCGTCGGATGGGGGTAACTCCACGCGGCCTTCGGCGCGACGGCGCCGCCGCCAAGCAGGTCGTAATAGGCCGCCTGCCCCTTCCACTCGCACCACGAACTTCCGGCCGCCTTCCGCAACGCCCCGTCCTTGAAGGCGTCGCACGGAAGGTAGTAGGTCGGCGGGTGGCTGGTCTCGAGCACCCGCCATGCCCGCCGGGACGATGCGACGACCTCGCCGCCCAATTCGACGGTGATGCGGCCCGTGAACGGCTCTACCCGCGGGGGCCGCGGGTAGTCCCACACCGATTCGCGCCGGTGCGCTGCCGTCGAATCGCCTGTCGCGTCGGCCATTTCGGCGTCCCGGGGTCGTTGCGCGGCCATTCGGCGATAGTAGCGTCCCGACGCCTCAGGCGCGCCGGCCTCAAGCCCTAACGCAGGGTCAGCCACAGCAGGCTGCCCGCGCCGACCAGCGCGCAGTAGGCGGCGAACGGCGTCAGCGTGCGGGTCTGGAAGTACCGGGTGAGGTACCGGACGGCGAGGTAGGCGCTGACGAACGAGGCGACGCTGCCGGCCAGCACCTGGCCGCCGATCCCGGCGCCGAGGGGGCCGAACAGTTCCGGAATCTTGTAGAGCCCGGCGGCCAGGATGATCGGCGTCGCCAGCAGGAAGGAGAAGCGGGCGGCGTCCTCGTGGGACAGGCCGCGCCACACGCCGGCGACGATCGCGATGCCCGAGCGGCTGATGCCCGGGAGCAGGGCGAGGATCTGCGCGGCGCCGATCAGCACCCCGCGGCCCACGGGCAGCTGGGCGAGCCGGTGGTCGATGGCCTCGTCCGAGTGATCGAGGTGCCCGTCGGGGTCGGCGGTGGCGCCGACGACGGCGTCCGCCGGGGCGACGCGCCGGCGCAGCACCTCCCCGGCGTAGAGCACGACGCCGTTGAGCAGCAGGAAGGCCGCGGCCGGCACGGGCTTGCCGAGCGTGGTGCGGAACAGCTGTTCGAGCGCCAGCCCCGCAAGCCCGACCGGGATGGTGGCCGCCACCAGCAGCCACGCCAGCCGCTCGTCCGGCGTCTGGATGCGCCGGCACCGGGCCGACGAGGCGAAGCCGGCCAGGACCCGCAGCCAGTCGCGCCAGAAGAACAGCAGCAGGGCGGCGGCGGTGGCGACGTGCAGCCCGACGATGAACGCCAGGTAGGGCGACTTGGGCGCCGACACGTCGAGGTCTCGGGCCCACTGCCCCCCGATCAGCGCGGGCACGAGCACCGAGTGGCCCAGGCTGGATACCGGGAACAGCTCGGTGACGCCCTGGAACGCGCCGACGACCAGGGCTTCCACGTAGCTCAAGTGCGCGCTCACGGGTGTTGAGTTCCTCTCCATCGCCAACAAACCGACACGAAGTACCGAGCGTAGCGGGGGCGCAATTCGGCCCCGAACCGGCTTGCGGGCGTGCGCATTTGGCCGGTGGCTCGCCGTACCGTCTTTGCCGCCGGCCCGCCGGGTACGGTGTGCAGATGCCCGACCGGTTGCTCGACGCCGTTCGCGTCCTCGACCTGTCGACGGGCGATGCCGATGCCGTGACCCGCCTGTTCGCCGACCTGGGCGCCGACGTGCTCAAGGTCGAGTTTCCGGGCGGCAGCCCGGCGCGGGAGGCGCTCCCCGCGCTGGCCGGTGCGTCCCTCCCCTTCGCCGTCCACAACGCCAACAAGCGCGCGACGGTGCTGGACCCGTTCGACGAGGACGACTGCGTCCGCTTCTTCGACCTCGCCGCGGAGGCCGACATCGTGGTCGACAGCGGCGCCGACGGCGTCATCGCCTTCGGCACCTCCGGCGAGGAGTTGGCCGCCCGCTACCCGCATCTGGTGGTGTTGTCGGCCACCGACTTCGGCGCGACGGGCCCGCGGGCCGCCTGGTGCGCCACCGATCCCGTGCTGTACGCGATGTGCGGGGCCCTGTCGCGGTCGGGCCCGCCCACGGGCACGCCGGTGTTGCCGCCCGACGGCATCGCGTCGGCGACCGCCGCGGTGCAGGCGGCGTGGGCCGCGCTGGTCGCCTACTACAACCGGCTGCGCTGCGGCGCAGGCGATTTCATCGATTTTTCGCGTTACGACGCCGTCGTGATGGCGCTCGACCCGGCCTTCGGGTCGCACGGGCAGGCCGCGGCCGGCGCCCGCAGCGCCGCGCACTGGCGGGGGCGGCCCAGAAACCAGGACGCCTACCCAATCCTGCCGTGCCGGGATGGCTTCGTCCGGTTGTGCGTCATGGCGCCGCGGCAGTGGCGCGGGCTGCGGCGCTGGCTGGGGGAGCCGGAGGATTTCCAGGATCCGAAGTACGACGTGATCGGCGCGCGCATGGCGGCGTGGCCCGAAATCGGCGCGCTGGTCCGGAAACTGTTCGCCGGCCAGACCATGAGGGACCTGGTGACCGCCGGCCAGGCGCACGGGGTGCCGATCGCCGCCGTGCTCCCGCCGTCCTGGGTGCTGGACTCCGAACACTTCCGGGCCGTGGACGCGATCACCGAGGCCGAGCTGGTCCCCGGCGTGCGCACGCGAGTCCCCACCGGCTATTTCGTCGTCAACGGACAACGCTCGGGCTTTCGCACCCCGGCACCCGCTGTCGGAGACGACCAGCCGTACTGGCTCGGCGGCCCCCCGGTCGCGCCCGCCGCACCGGGCAAGGTCGGCGACTACCCCTTCCGCGGGCTGCGCATTCTCGACCTGGGCATCATCGTGGCCGGCGGCGAGCTCGGCCGGCTGTTCGGCGATCTGGGCGCCGAGGTCATCAAGGTCGAGAGCCCGGACTATCCGGACGGCCTGAGGCAGGCCCGCGCCGGCGACGCGATGAGCGAGTCGTTCGCGTGGACGCACCGCAACCAGCTCGGGTTCGGGCTGGACCTGCGCGGCGCCGAGGGCAAGCGGGTCTTCAACCGGCTGGCCGCCGAGGCCGACGCCGTATTCGCCAACTTCAAGCCCGGAACCCTTGCCTCGCTTGGGTTTTCCTATGATGCCCTGCGGGCCGCGAACCCACGCATCGTGCTGGCCGAGAGCAGCGCCTACGGCGACCGGGGGCCGTGGAGCACCCGGATGGGTTATGGCCCGCTGGTCCGCGCCGCCACCGGCGTCACCCGGCTATGGACGCCAGCAGGGACGCCGGTTGACCCGGACGACGGGAGCGATCGGGCCGACGATGGGCGGCACGCCTACTACGACGCGACGACGATCTTTCCCGACCACGTGGTGGGGCGGATCACCGCGATCGCCGCGCTGGCCGCGCTGATTCACCGCGACCACACCGGCAGGGGAGCCCACGTCCACGTCTCCCAAGCCGAAGCCGTGGTGAACCAGCTCGACACCCTGTACGTCACCCAGGCCGCGGTGGCCGCCGGCCTGAGCCGAATCCGCGATAACACCACCCTGCACGCCGTCTACCCGTGCGCCGGCGACGACGAGTGGTGCGTCATCTCGATCCCGTCCGACGACGACTGGCAGCGCGTCGCCGAGCTCCTCGATCACCCGCAGTGGGCCGACGACCCTCGCTTCGCCACCGGGGAGGCCCGGCTGGCCCACCGGCGCGAGCTGGTCGAAGTGGTGTCCGCATGGACCCGCACCCGCACACCGGTGCGGGTGGCCGAGCTGCTGCAGGCGGTCGGCGTCCCGGCCGGGCCGATGAACCGGCCGCCGGACATCCTCGAGGACCCGCAGCTGCGGGCGCGAAAGCTGTTCAGCGACATGGCGCATCCGTTGATCGCGCGCGCATTGCCCGCCGAGACCGGCCCTGCGCCTTTCCGGCACATCCCGCCGGCCCCGCATCGCCCGGCGCCGCTGCCGGGCCAGGACACCCGCGAGATCTGCCGGGACGTGCTGGGCATGAACGCCGCGGAAACCGAGCGGCTCCTCGCCGAACGCGTGCTGTTCGGTCCCCCGCGGGCCGGTTCGGATCGATAGCCACGCTAAATTCGTCCCATGACCGTCGACCCAAGGACACCGGTGCTGATCGGCTGCGGCCAGGTCAACTACCGCGACGAGATCGACCCGACGGTGCGGTCGGTGGAACCGGTCGACCTGATGGTCGCCGCGGCGCGGGAGGCCGCGGACGCCCGGGTCATCGAGGCCGTGGATTCGATCCGCGTCGTCAACATCCTGTCCGCCCAGTACCGCGACCCCGGGCTGCTGCTCGGCCAGCGCCTCGGCGCCGACGGCTTCAGCACGCTGTACAGCCCGGTCGGCGGCAACGTCCCGCAGTCCCTGGTCAACCAGGCCTGCCTCGACATTCAGGGCGGACGGGCGGGCGTGGTGCTGCTGGCCGGCGCCGAGACGTGGCGCACGAGGCGGGGCCTGCGGGCGCACGGCGCGAAGCTGGAGTGGACGGCCCAGGACCAGTCGGTGCCGGTGGCGCAGGTCAGCGGCGATGACGTCCCGATGGCGGGTGACGCCGAGATCCGGATCGGGCTGGACCGCCCGGCCTACGTGTATCCGCTGTTCGAAGAGGCGCTTCGCATTGCCCGCGGCGAGTCGATCGCAGATCACCTCGACCGGATCGCCACGCTGTGGGCGCGCTTCAACGCCGTCGCCGTCGACAACCCGCACGCCTGGATCCGCACGCCCGTCACGGCCGCCGAGATCCGGCAACCCGGCTCGCGGAACCGGATGATCAGCTGGCCATACACCAAGCTGATGAACTCGAACAACATGGTGGACCAGGGCGCGGCGCTGGTGCTGACGTCGGTCGAACAGGCCACGCGGTTACGGGTGCCGCCGGAGCGCTGGGTCTTCCCGCACGCCGGCACCGACGCCCACGACACCCCGTCGGTCGCCGAGCGCGACGAGCTGCACCGGTCGACCGCCATCCGGATCGCGGGCGCCCGCGCGCTCGAGCTGGCCGGCGTGGGGGTCGACGACGTCGACTACGTCGACCTGTACTCGTGCTTCCCGTCGGCGGTGCAGGTGGCGGCCGCCGAACTGGGACTGTCCGCCGACGACCCCGCCCGCCCCCTGACCGTCACCGGCGGTCTCACGTTCGCCGGCGGGCCGTGGAACAACTACGTCATGCACTCCATCGCCACCATGGCCGGGCTGCTGGCGGCCAACCCCGGCCGGCGCGGGTTGATCACCGCCAACGGGGGCTACCTGACCAAGCACAGCTTCGGTGTGTACGCGACCGAGCCGCCCGCCGAGTTCCGCTGGGAGGACATGCAGCCGGCGGTGGACCGTGAGCCCACGCGGAAGGCAGTGGTCGAGTGGGCGGGAGTCGGGACGGTCGAGTCATGGACGACGCCGTTCGACCGCGCGGGCGAGCCGGAGAAGGCCTTCCTGGCGGTCCGCACTCCCGACGGGGCCCGCGCCCTGGCCGTGATCGCCGATCCGGGGGCGGCGCGCGCGACGGTGAGCGAAGATATCGGTGGCGCCAGCGTTGCCGTCGCCGCTGACGGCAGCGCCACGTTGCAGTAACGGTTTGGCGTCGTTGCGCCAGCTCAAGGAGCCTTTTTCGGATCAGCGGTCGCTAAGGCCATGCCAACTTGCCTATTGTCGACGGGGACGCTGAGCAAGTGAGCGGAGGTCAGTGGAGGTGAGACCGGGTGCGGATCCTGGTTACCGACGCCACCGGCGCGACCGGGCGGCTGGTCGCACGGCAGCTGATCGCCGCCGGCCACACGGTCACCGGCATCGCGCGGCGGCCCCATCCCGGCCTTGACCCGTCCGTCGAACTCGTCTGCGCGCCGCTGGGCGACCCCGTCCTGCAGGCTCTGACAGACGGGGCCGACGCCGTCATCCACCTGGCACCGGTCGACGGCAGCGCACCGGGCAGCGCCGACCTCGACGGTGTCGCGCACGTGACGGACGCCGCCGCGCGCGCGGGAGCCCGGTTGTTGTTCCTCTCCCATGCGGCGGGACCACAAGACCTGTATCAACCCGCCGAGGCGCTGGTCTCCGGCAGCTGGGGCCCCACGCTGGTCGTCCGCATCGCGCCTCCCGTGGGCCGCCAGCTCGACTGGATGGTGTGCCGCACGGTGGCCACCCTGCTGCGCGCGAAGCTGTCGAAGGCCTCCGCGCAGCCGATGCGGGTGTTGCACCTCGACGACCTGGTCCGCTTCCTGGTGTCGGCGGTGGCCACGGAAAGCACCGGTGTCGTGGACCTGGCCACCCCGGACACCGTGAACGTGATCACGGCCTGGCGGTTGCTGCGTTCCGTCGACCCGCGGTCCCGGGCGCCGCATCAGGTGCTCAGCTGGCCGCAGCTGGCCCCGGAGATGGACCTCACCGCCCTGCACGAGGACTGGACGTTCGAGTTCGGCTGGCACGCCGCGGAGGCCGTCGCCGACACCACGCGCGGGCTCGTCGGCCGCCGCATCGCCGCCGCGGGCGCGACCGGTCACGGCGGCCAGGCGCCACTGCCCGTGGAGGTGCTTCCCCGGCCCCGTGCGTCGGAGGGGCTGCGCAGCGCGGCCCCCGAGGGGCTCGAGGGCGAGTTCGACGACCGGATCGACCCGCGGTTCCCCGTCTTCAGCGCGGCCGGCCTCGCGGAGTCCCTGCCGGGGCCGCTGACACCGTTGACGCTCGACGTGCAGCTGAGCGGGCTCCGCACGGCCGGCCGAGTGATGGGGCGCGTGCTCGCCCTGGGCGGCGCGGTGGACGACGAGTGGGGGAGCCGGGCCGTCGCGGTGTTCGGTCACCGCGCCTACGTGGGCGTGTCGGCCGGCATCGTCGCCGCGGCCCAGCTGCCCGGCTGGGACCCGGACGCCATCGCCCGCGACGCCCTCGTGGGGCAGCCGCACGTCGGCGACCCGCTCCCGTTCGGCGAGCCGCAACTGGCCGGCGGGGCGCTGGGATCGATCGCCAAGGCGGTGGTCGCGGTGCGTTCGCTGGCGCTGCTGCGCCATCTGAAGACCGATACCGAGGCGTTCAGCGCCGCCGCCGAGGCCGAACACCTCGACGCGACCCAACTCGCGTCGCTGCCCGACGCGGCGCTGGAGGTGCGGCTGCGGCTGCTGCGGGACCGCATGCACCAGGGCTGGATCCTCACCGCGCTGGGCCTGATCGACGCCGGGGTGACGTCCGGGTTGAGCATGATCATGGAAACTCACCGGATCGCCGCGGAGACCGCGGAGCTGGCCGGGGTGCTGCGCGCCGACCCGCCGCTGTGCGCGCTGGCCCGCGAGGGGAACCTGGCCAGCATCCGGGCGTTGTCCCCGAAGACCGCCGCGGCCGTCGACGCCGCGATCGCGCGGGTCGGTCACCGCGGGCCCGGTGAGGCGGAGCTGGCCAGCACCATGTTCGCCGACGACCCGGTCATGCTCCTGACGGCCGCCGCGGACTTCGCGGCGGCCCCGGCCGACGCCACCGAGGCGCCGCCGGCGCCCCGGCCCCGGCGGCTGTCGGCCGGCCCCCGCGGTGTGCGGGAGCCGGCCCTCGACACCACCCTCCGGTTCACCCACGAGATGCGAATGACCCTGCGCGAGTTGGGTTCTCGGCGCGTCTCGACGGACGTGTTCGACGTCGTCGACGACGTGTACTACCTGACCTGCGACGAACTGCTGACCATGCCCGTCGACGCCCGGCTGCGGATCAAGCGGCGGCGGACCGAGCGGGAACGGCTGCAGGCGCAGCGCCCACCCGAGGTGATCGACGGAACCTGGGCCCCCGCCGACCCCGGCGACTGACGGGTTCAGCCCAGCAGCTCCCGCAGCCGCAGCGCGTTACGCACGGCGTGGCCGCCGAGATCGTTGTTGAAGTACATCCACACGTCCCGGCCGTCGCCGTCCCACTCGGCGATCAGGCCGGCCCACCGGCGCAGGTCCTCGTCCAGGTAGGAACCCTCGTACATCGCGTTCGGGTCGGGGCCGTGCATCCGCACGTACACCAGGTCGGTGGTGGTCCGCGGGATGCACGGCAGGCCCGCGCCGCTCATTACGACGTAGGCTGCGCGCCGGCGCTCGAGCAGCTCGTACACCTCGGGGACGTTCCACGACGGGTGCCGCAGTTCCATGGCGACCCGGATGGACGCGGGCATGGAGCGGAGGAACGCGTCCAGGCGGCCGTCATCGCGCTGCTGCTCGGGATGCAGCTGCACCAGCAGGATCCCGTGCCGGTCTCCCAGCAGCTGCCAGCAGCGTTCGAACCGCTCGATCCACGGCTCCGGCGAGGCGAGGCGCCGATAGTGGGTGAGCCCGCGATGCGCCTTGACCGACATCGTGAATCCGGCCGGCAGCTGATCGCGCCACCCGGCGAACGTCGAATCCTTCGGCCAGCGATAGAAACTGGCGTTCAGCTCGACGGTGTCGAACACTTCGACGTAGCGGGCCAGGCGCCGCGCGGACGGCAGCCCCTTCGGGTAGAGCACGTCGACCCAGTGGTTGTAGGACCACCCGGACGTGCCGATCCGCACCGTCAACCGGTCACCCGCCGACGCAGCTCGTCGTCCAGCGACACCCGCACGAGCGCAACTGCGCCGGCCCGAAGGGCAGGCCCAGCTGCCGCGCCGCCTCGGTGGCGCGGTCGTCGAAGTAGGGCCGCACCCAGGTCCACACGTCCTGCACCTCGCGCAGGAAGATGCCGGCGCCGGTGTCGCCGATGCCTTTGAACTGCTTGAGCATGCGTTTCGCCGCCGCGACGTCGTGCCCGCTGCGCTCGGCGAGGCCGCGCAGGTCGCCGGAGTAGTCGTCGCGGACCAGCGTGACCATGTCGGTGAGGCGGGTGGCCGAGCTCTCGTCGTAGCGCACGTAGTGGGCGCGCCCGAACGCGTCGATCAGGGTCGGGCGGGCGGCGCCCAGCAGCCGTTTCACCGTCTCGTCGCGCTTGCCCACACCGCACCGCTTACCCGGGCTCAGCCCGTGTGAACCCGCCCCACCCTCTTTCCGCGAGCTCTCTCCGCGAGCGTGCGTGTTTGCACGGCGACACGCCGCCGAACGTGTACATCTCCGCACGCTCGCGCCAACGGGCATCGCTTATTTCGGCGGCAGGCTGCGCGCATAGCCCACGCCGCGCGTCACCCAGCCCTGCAGCTGGCGCCGGGTCCGCAGCCCGCCGACCGAGACGCGTATCCACCCGCGGGTCTCCCGCCCGGCCATCACCATGGGGGCGACGTGGTCGCGCCGCAGCAGCGCCTCGGTATCCTCGGGCGGCACCCGCACCAGCAGGCCGCCCTGACCACTCACGGCGACGGACATGTGGCCGTCGATCAGGAAGGCCAAGCCGCCGAACATGCGCTTCTCCTCGACGCCGCGCTCGGCGCCGAGGAGTTCGCGGATCCCGTTGGCCAGGTCTTCGTCGTACGCCATGCCGAGTCAGCTCGACCGCGACAGGCAGGCCGGCACCATCGGGCGAATCGGATGCACCGCCCCATTCAACGCCAAGCCGGAAGCGCAGGACACCCGGCTGCCAGGCCCAACAGACGAAGACAGCCGCCCTCTGAGGGCGGCTGCTTCGTTGTGCCTGGTTAGGGGGTGTACACCACGAACTGACCATTGATGGTGGCGCCCCACTGGCCCACATCCGGGTTAAAGAAGATCGGGTATTCGCCGACGGGGTAGTTCGGCGGATTGACCCAGGTCGCCGGCAACCCGTAACCCTGCGGGTCGTTGTACTGTCCCGGCGGCGGGGTACCGTGCTGTCCGGGCGGCAGGGGCGTACCCGGTCGGGTGCAGTTGACCCCCGGCGCGCCAGGGTTACAAATCGGAACGTAACCCGGACCCGGCTGCTGCCCCGGCCCATTCGGTCCAGGCACGTTGGGTCCCGGCACGTTAGGGCCACCCGGGCCGGGGCCGTTCGGGTCGGCTTGTGCGATACCGGCACCGATGCCGAGTGCCGCGGACCCGAGGGCACCCGCCATCGCAGCGGTTGCCGCCATCTTGTTCAGCTTCATGCGAACTCCTTGTCGAGCGGTTTTGACTGCCACGCAGGCAGCGCAACAGCGTTGACGTCGTTGTTCAGTTGTCCTCAGCACCTTGGTTGGGCTGAGGGGATCGGCCCCCGACTCCTCGGCTACCCCGGCACCGAGAGCCGAAAACGCGATCGCACCGATCAATTGGCAGCGACGTCCCAGCCATTCGACAAGCTATTGCCAGCGAGCGTCAGGCGGCTACCGACGCAGCTTCGGTCACCGGTTGCAGCGCCTGCGCGACGATCTCGGCGACGTCGGTCATCGGCCGCACGTCCAGCGCCTGGAGCACCTCCGCGGGCACGTCGTCGAGGTCGGGCTCGTTGCGTGCCGGGATGAACACCGTCGACAATCCCGCACGCTGGGCGGCCAGCAGCTTCTGCTTGACGCCGCCGATCGGCAGCACCCGGCCGTTCAGCGTGACCTCGCCGGTCATGCCGACGTCCGAGCGGACCTGACGTCCGGTGGCCATCGACACCAGCGCGGTGACCATCGTGACGCCGGCCGACGGGCCGTCCTTGGGCACCGCGCCCGCCGGCACGTGCACGTGGATCCGCCGGTCCAGCGCCTTCGGGTCGACACCGAGCTCCGCGGCGTGCGAGCGCACGTACGACAGCGCGATCTGCGCCGACTCCTTCATGACGTCGCCCAGCTGACCGGTGAGCTGCAAGCCCGCCTCGCCGTCCGTCGCACCGGCCTCGATGTAGAGGACGTCGCCGCCCAGGCCGGTCACGGCCAGGCCGGTGGCCACGCCCGGCACCGCCGTGCGTTCGGCCGATTCGGGAGTGAACCGCGGCCGACCAAGGTATTCGACGAGGTCGGGCTCGTCGACCGTCATCGGTCCGGCATCGTCCGCCAGCTTGGTCGTCACCTTGCGCAGCGCCTTGGCCAGCAGCCGCTCGAACTGCCGTACCCCAGGCTCGCGGGTGTAGTCGGCGGCGATCTTGCGCAACGCGGCGTCGGTGACGACCACCTCGTTGTCGGTCAGCGCCGCCCGCTCCCGCTGCCGCGGCAGCAGGTAGTCACGGGCGATGGCGACCTTGTCGTCCTCGGTGTAGCCGTCGATCTGCACCAGCTCCATGCGGTCCAGCAGTGCCGACGGGATGTTCTCGATGACGTTCGCCGTCGCCAGGAACACGACGTCGGATAGGTCGAGGTCCAGATCCAGGTAGTGGTCGCGGAACGTGTGGTTCTGCGCCGGGTCCAGGACCTCGAGCAGGGCGGCCGACGGGTCGCCGCGGTAGTCCGAACCGACCTTGTCGATCTCGTCGAGCAGCACGACGGGGTTCATCGTCCCCGCCTCGCCGATCGCGCGCACGATCCGGCCCGGCAGCGCCCCCACATAGGTGCGCCGGTGGCCGCGGATCTCGGCCTCGTCGCGCACGCCGCCCAGGGCGACGCGGACGAACTTGCGGCCCAACGCCCGGGCCACGCTCTCACCCAGCGACGTTTTGCCGACCCCGGGGGGACCGGCCAGCACCATCACCGCGCCGGAGCCGCGGCCGCCCACGACCTGCAGCCCGCGCTGCGCGCGGCGGGTGCGCACGGCCAGGTATTCGACGATTCGCTCCTTGACGTCGTCCAGCCCGTGGTGGTCTGCGTCCAGGACCTCGCGCGCGGCCTTCAGGTCGGTCGAGTCCTCGGTCCGCACGTTCCACGGCAGGTCGAGCACGGTGTCCAGCCAGGTGCGGATCCAGCCGCTCTCGGGGCTCTGGTCGCTGGAGCGTTCCAACTTCCCGACCTCGCGCAGCGCGGCCTCGCGCACCTTCTCGGGCAGGTCGGCCGCCTCGACGCGCGCCCGGTAGTCCTCGGAACCGTCCGGTTCGCCCTCACCGAGCTCCTTGCGGATCGCGGCCAGCTGCTGGCGTAGCAGGAACTCCTTCTGCGTCTTCTCCATGCCCTCGCGGACGTCCTCGGCGATCTTGTCGTTGACCTCGACCTCGGCCAGGTGCGAGCTGGTCCAGTCGATCAACACCCGCAGCCGCTCGGCGACGTCGGTGGTTTCCAGCAGCTGCCGCTTCTGCGTGCTGCTCAGATAGGACGCGTAGCCGGAGGTGTCCGCCAGCGCCGACGGGTCGGTCAGGCCGTTGACATAGTCGACGATCTCCCACGCCTCGCGCCGCTGCAGCATGGCCAGCAGCAGCTTGCGGTACTCCGCCGCGAGGGCCTTCACCTCGTCGGTCGGCACGGAGTCGGCGACCTCGGTCACCTCGACCCACAGCGCCGCGCCGGGGCCGGACGCCCCGGCACCGATCTGCGCCCGCCGCTCGCCGCGCACGACGGCAGCGGTCCCGCCGCCGGCGATGCGCCCGACCTGCAAGATCTTGGCAATCACGCCGTGCGTGGGGTAGCGGTCGTCCAGTCGGGGCGCGATCAGCAGCTGCCCCGATTCGCTGGCCTTCGCGGCGTCGATCGCCGCCCGCGCGGCCTCAGAGCTCGAGTCGAGCGCGATCGGCACAACCATCCCGGGCAGCACGATGGTGTCGGTCACGAATAGCACCGGCACCGATTTGGCTTCAGCCATCAGTCCTCCAAAAGTTGAGTCTGATGCGCTTAACCCCTCGGTGCGCCGGTTTGTTCCCGGCCCGAGGACGGTCACCGCGGCTCGCCGAGATTGCCGCCATGGCCGTGCGAGCGGCCCTCACCGCAGCCCCGGCGGCAATCTCGGCGCCGCCGGGCCGAGGACGGCCCGTTAACCCGCCGGCGAAATGGGCCCCCATCGCCGCAGCTGCGTCACGTGCTTGGGCGTGAGCTCCTCGAGGCAGGTGACCCCGAGCAGCCGCATGGTCCGGATCACACCCTCCTCGAGGATCTGGATCGCGCGGGTCACCCCGGCTTCGCCGCCGGCCATCAACCCGTAGAGGTAGGCCCGCCCGACGAGCGTGAACCGCGCGCCCAGCGCGATCGCGGCCACGATGTCGGCGCCGGCCATGATGCCGGTGTCCAGCAGGATCTCGGTGTCCTTGCCGAGTTCACGAGCCACCGCCGGCAACAGGTGGAACGGCACTGGTGCCCGATCCAGCTGGCGACCGCCGTGGTTCGACAGCACGATGCCGTCGACGCCGCGCTCGACGACGGCGCGGGCATCCTCGAGCGTCTGAATTCCCTTGACGACAAGCTTGCCGGGCCAGTGCGACTTGATCCACTCGAGGTCGTCGAAGGTGACGCTCGGGTCGAACATCGTGCTCAGGTATTCGGCGACGGTGCCCGGCCAGCGATCCAGCGACGCGAACGACAGCGGTTCGGTGGTCAGCAGATCGAACCACCACTTGGGGTGCGGCACCGCGTCGAGCACGGTGCGCAGCGTCAGCGCGGGCGGGATCGTCATGCCGTTGCGGTTGTCGCGCAGCCGCGCGCCGCCGGACGGGACGTCGACCGTGACGAGCAGGGTGTCGAAGCCGGCGGCCGCCGCGCGCCGCACGAGCGCGATCGACCGGTCGCGGTCGCGCCACATGTACATCTGGAACCACTTCCTGCCCTGCGGTACAGCGCTCACCAGGTCTTCGATCGCGGTGGTGCCGAGGGTGGACAGCGAGAACGGGATCCCGGCCCGGGCCGCCGCGGCGGCGCCGGCGATCTCGCCCTCGGTCTGCATCAGCCGGGTGAATCCCGTGGGTGCGATGCCGAACGGCAGGACGACCGGTTGGCCCAGGACGTTGCGGCCGGCGGTCACGTTGGTGACGTCACGCAGGATCGTCGGGTGAAACTCGATGTCCAGGAACGCCTGTCGAGCGCGCGCGATGGACAGCTCCTCTTCGGCGGCACCGTCGGTGTAGTCGAAGGCCGCCCTGGGGGTGCGGCGCTTGGCGATGCGACGCAGGTCGTCGATCGTGTACGCGGCGTCGAGGCGGCGCTTGGTCGCGTCGAACTCCGGTCGCTTGAAGTGGATCAACGGCGCGAAGTCCCGCACCTTGGGCACTCTTCGGGTAACGGCCGTTCGTTGGGTAAAAGCCATATGAGATTTAGAAGTCATGTGTGCCACCGTAGTCACATGGAGATGGCGGACGATCCCTTCGATTTGCGGCGCTTCGCAGACGCGCAGGCCCCCGTCTACGACCGCGTCGTCGAAGAGTTGCGGGCCGGACGCAAACGCGGTCACTGGATGTGGTTCGTCTTCCCGCAGCTGCGCGGACTGGGCAGCAGCCCGACGGCCGAGCGCTATGGCATCTCCTCGTTGGACGAGGCCGGCGCCTACCTGCGGCACCCCGTCCTCGGGTCGCGTCTGCACGAGTGCGTCGGCCTGGTCAACGAGGTACAGGGCCGATCGGTCGGTCAGATCTTCGGCTCGCCGGACGACCTCAAGCTGTGCTCGTCGATGACGTTGTTCGCACGGGCCACCGCCGACAACGACGATTTCCTCGCCCTGCTCCACAAGTACTACGACGGCCGGCAGGATGCGCTGACGCTCAAACTCCTGGCCGACCGCTAGACCGGGCGCAGGATCCGCCAGCCGTGCGGCTCGACGTTCACCGTGTCGACGACCTGCGGCGGCGGGGCGGCCGACCCGGCGATCACCGCGGCGCGGCCCCAGTCCAGCGTGAACCGCTGCGGCTCGTCGGAGATGTTGAGTGCGACCAGCAGGGCGTTCTCGCCGCTACGGGTCTCGTAGAGGTAGCCGCGGTTTTCCAGCCGCACCGCGCCGGTGGACGCCCCGTGTAGCCACGGGTGACGGCGGCGCAGCCCGATCAGATAGCGGTACAGTTCCCACATCTCGATGCCGAATGCGTCCAATTCCATTGGTGGCGACCCGAACTCGGGCCGCACGGCGTCGTCGCCCCCGCACCGCTCCTCCTTGACCCCACGGAATCCCAGCTCGTCGCCGGCGTACACGCTGGGTACCCCGCCGACGGTCAGCAGGACCACCAACGCGTGGGCGGCGTGTTCGCGGCGGGTGAGCTGGCTGGCGATGCGGGTCACGTCGTGGTTGCCGATGAAGGTCAGGGGAGCGAAGCTGGCCAGGAAGTCGTTGTGCCGCTGCAGCGCCCAGTCGAGCTCGAAGAAGTTGCCGTCGTTGAGGCTGCTCCAGATCGCCTTCCACAGCTCGTACTGGGTGGCCGAGTCGAACGTGGCCGCCCGCACCGCCGCGGCGTAGTCGCCGTGGATCAGCTCGCCGACGAACCAGGCGTCGGGGTGCCGCTCGCGCACCCGCGGCAGGGTGGACGCCCAGAAGGCCTGCGGCACGGCATAAGCCGCGTCCAGGCGCCAGCCGTCCGCCCCGCGCCCCAGCCAGTGCGCCATCACGTCGACGACGTAGTCGGCGACGTCGGGATTGTCGTGGTTGAGGGTGATCAGGCCCTCGTGGCCCTCGAACGTGTGAAACCGGCCCGGGCGTCCGCGAAACCATCGGGCGGCGGCCTCGTCGTTCGCGGCGCCGCGGTACCGGGGGAAGTCCGGGCCGACATGGTTGAACACCCCGTCGAGCAGGATGCGTAGGCCCCGGCGACGCGCCTCGGCGACGAGGTGGTCGAAGTCGGCGCCGTCCCCGAGGCGGGGGTCGATGCGGTAGTGGTCGGTGGTGTCGTAACCGTGTGTCCGCGAAGCGAATAGCGGGCCGAGCGCTATTCCCGACGCGCCCAGCTCGATGGCGTGATCAAACCAGTCGGTGAGCCGCCGCAGCCGGTGTTCATCCGGCCGCGGCGGCTCCGCCGATGGGTATGCGCCGACGAACCCGAGGGGATAGACCTGCCACCAGATCGCGTGTTCGATCCAGCCTGGTCCCGTCACCCGGTCCGTCACGGCGCCGTGTTCAGCCGACGCCGGCGAGCGTCTGCGAGGTGACGATCGCCTGCGCCACTCCGGCCACAATCGCCGCGGCCTTCAGCGCCTCGTTGATCGCCTCGCGGCTCACATCCGCCTCGCGCAGCGTGTGCTCATGTGCGGCAACGCAGTCCGGGCACCCGTTGACCGAAGAGACGGCGAAACACCACAGCTCGAAGTTCGCCTTCTCGACGCCGGGGTTGGCGATGATGTTCATCCGCAACCCTGCTCGCAGGTCGTCGTACTTGCCCTCGAGGAAGCCGCGACCACGGTAGAACACGTTGTTCATGGCCATGATCGACGCGGCGCCCAGCGCGGCGTTGTAGGCCTCGGCGGACAGGATGTCGGCCGCCTCGGCCCCGATCTCCGCGAGCACCTGGGTGTTTCGCGTCGCTGCGGCGCTGGCCAGCAGGGTGCCCCAGAGCTGCTCCTCGTTCAGCTCGGTGCTCCGGGCGATCGAGCCGAGGTTGAGCTTGAGGTCCTTGGCGTACTCCGGTAGCGCGCCTTTGAGGTTCTCGATGCTCATCCCGCCCCCCTACGCCGACTGCTTGAGCAGCTCGGTGGCGTCGATGGTCGGGTCACCCTTGCGCCAGTTGCAGGCGCACAGCTCGTCGGACTGCAGCGCGTCGAGCACCCGCAGCACCTCGTCGACGTTGCGGCCCACCGAGCCGGCGGTCACCGAGACGAACTGGATCTCGTTGTTGGGGTCGACCAGGAAGGTGGCACGGTCGGCCACGCCGTCGTCGTTGAGCACGCCGGTGGCGAGGCACAGTTCGCGCTTGATGTCCGAAAGCATCGGGAACGGCAGCTTCTTGAGGTCCTCGTGCTGCGCGCGCCACTGGAAGTGCACGAACTCGCTGTCGATGGAGACCCCGAGGACCTGCGCGTCACGGTCGGCGAATTCGTCGTTGAGCTTGCCGAACGCGGCGATCTCGGTGGGGCACACAAAGGTGAAGTCCTTCGGCCAGAAGAAGATCACGCGCCACTTGCCGGGGTGGTCGTCGCTGGTGATGGTGGTGAAGTAGTCGCCGGGCTGCTGGGCGTCGACCTTCGACAGGTCCCCGGCGATCAGGGAGGTCAGGTTGTAGGCGGGGAATTGGTCACCGATGGTGAGCAAAGCCATGTCTCTCCTTTAAGTGCTAGGTCCGCAAACGGTTTGTGTGCCCCATCATGCTGCCTGGCATTCATTGTCAGGTAAAGGTGATATTTGCCACTATACTCATAAGTATGACCGATAAGAGCTATCAGCCCACCATCGCCGGTCTCCGTGCGTTCGTGGCCGTGGCTGAGAGACGTCACTTCAGCAGTGCCGCAACGTCACTCGGCGTGAGTCAATCGACCCTCTCCCAGGCGCTCGCGGCACTGGAGGCGGGCCTGCGCACGCCGCTGATCGAGCGATCCACGCGGCGAATGTTCCTGACCACCGCGGGCGCGGAGTTGCTGCCGCGCGCCCAGGCCGTCGTCGAGGCGGTCGACGAGTTCACCGCGGCGGCCGCCGGGTCGGCGGACCCGTTGCGCGCCGGCATCAGGCTGGGGCTCATCCCCACGGTCGCGCCCTACGTACTCCCGACGGTGCTGGCCGGGCTCACCGAACAGTTCCCGGACCTAAACCTGCGGGTGATCGAGGATCAGACCGAGCGGCTGCTGACGGCCCTGCGCGAGGGATCGCTGGACGCGGCCCTCATCGCGCTGCCCGCTGAGGCGGCGGGCGTCACCGCGATCCCGATCTACGACGAAGACTTCATTCTGGCGCTCCCGCCCGGCCACCCGCTGTCGGGCAGGCGCCGAGTGCCGGCGACGGCGCTCGCTGACCTGCCACTGCTCCTCCTGGACGAGGGCCACTGCCTGCGCGACCAGGCGCTCGACGTGTGCCAGAAGGCCGGTGTGCGGGCCGAGCTGGCCAACACGCGCGCCGCGTCGCTCGCGACGGCCGTGCAATGCGTCAGCGGTGGGCTGGGGGTGACGCTGATCCCACAGAGCGCGGTGCCGGTGGAGGCCGGGCGGAGCCGTCTAGACCTCGCGCAGTTCGCCGCGCCGCGCCCGGGCCGGCGGATCGGCCTGGTATTTCGCGCGTCCAGCGGCCGCGACGAGTCCTACCGGCGGCTCGCCGACACGATCGGCAGGTTGATCGGCAGCGAACACCAGGTGCGGCTGGTCAAGTAGCGCCCGCGACGACGTAGGTTCACCCCATGGAAAAGGTCATCGTGGCGCTGATGCGCCCCGACTCCGACGAGAGGTGGTGCGCCCGCCAGCGCGGGCCGGTCGCCAAGGCGCTGCTGGAGCTGGGCGTCCCCGGGCTCGCGGTCAACGTCCGC
Source organism: Mycobacterium sp. 050134 (assembly GCF_036409085.1). Taxonomy (NCBI): domain Bacteria; kingdom Bacillati; phylum Actinomycetota; class Actinomycetes; order Mycobacteriales; family Mycobacteriaceae; genus Mycobacterium; species Mycobacterium sp. 050134. The sequence goes on along the minus strand of NZ_JAZGLV010000009.1, from coordinate 181,251 downwards.
GACGATGCGGTGCGCCATTCGCTGATGACGCTCACCACGCTCGACCCGCCGGTGGGCGCGGTGGTGAGCCTGTGGACCCAGCAATGCTACGGCGACCAGATCACGGCGGCGCTCGAGCTGCTCGGTGGCGAGTGCGAGCGGCTCGCCGCGTATCTGGTGACCGAGTCGGTCCCACTCGCCGCGCCGGCGGTGCCGCGCGGCGACCGGACGCCGGGGTTGGCCAACATCGCGCTGCTGCGCCGCCCCGCCGCCCTGGACCAGACGACGTGGCTGACCCGGTGGCAGCGCGACCACACCCCGGTGGCCATCGATACGCAGTCGACGTTCGGCTACACGCAGAACTGCGTCGTCCGCGCCCTCACCCCGGACGCCCCGGGAATCGCGGGCATCGTCGAGGAGTTGTTCCCCACCGAGGCGATCACCGACATCAAGGCGTTCTTCGGGGCCGCCGACGACAACGACCTGCAGGACCGCCTCGGCCGAATGGTCGCCAGCACAACCGCATTCGGTGCCAACGAGAACATCGACACGGTGCCCACCAGTCGCTACGTCTTCAAGGCGCCGTTCGAGCAGTAAGGGACGCGCATGACGACAGTGAGCGAAGCCGTGGCGCTGGCCGCGGGGGAGAACGGCCTGGCAGTGGTCTCCACCGTCCGCGCCGACGCCACGGTGCAGGCCTCGTTGGTCAACGTCGGGCTGCTGCCGCACCCGGCGACCGGTGAGCCGGCGCTAGGCTTCACCACCTACGGCAAGGTGAAGCTGGCCAACCTGCGGGCCCGCCCGCAGCTCGCCGTCACGTTCCGCGACGGGTGGCGGTGGGCGACCGTGGAGGGCCGCGCGGAGCTGGCCGGACCCGACGATGCGCAACCCTGGCTCGCCGGCGAGGACCAGTTGCGCCTCCTGCTCCGCGAGGTCTTCACCGCCGCGGGCGGCACCCACGACGATTGGGACGAATACAACCGCGTCATGGCCCGGGAGCGCCGCACCGTCGTCCTGATTGTGCCGACCCGCGTCTACAGCAACGGCTGAGTCTTTTCGCCGGGCGTTCGCCGGCCGTCACCGCAAAGCTAGGCTGCAGCCGTGGTATTGGACATCGACGACGACAAGCGGGTGCGCACGCTCACGCTGAACCGGCCCGAGGCGCTGAATGCGTTCAACGAGGCCCTCTACGACGCCACCACCGAGGCGTTGATGGCCGCAGCCGACGACCCGCAGGTCGCCGTCGTTTTGCTGACCGGCACGGGCCGCGGTTTTTCGGCCGGTACCGACCTCGCCGAGATGCAGGCCCGCATCACCGATCCGGGCTTCACCCCGGGCAAGCACGGCTTCCCCGGGCTGATCGACGCCCTCAGCGCCTTTCCCAAGCCGCTGATCTGTGCCGTCAACGGCGTCGGGGTGGGCATCGGCGCCACCATCCTGGGTTACGCCGATCTGGCATTCATGTCGTCGACCGCGCGGCTGAAGTGCCCGTTCACCAGCCTGGGCGTCGCACCCGAAGCGGCGTCGTCGTACCTGTTGCCCCAGTTGGTCGGCCGACAGAACGCCGCCTGGCTGTTGTTGTCGTCGGAGTGGGTCGACGCCCGGGAGGCCCTGCGGATGGGGCTCGTGTGGCGGGTCTGCGAACCCGAGGAATTGCTACCCGAGGCTCGGCGGCACGCCGAAATCCTTGCCGCACGCCCGATTTCGAGCCTCATGGCCGTCAAGCACACCATGATGGAACCCGTCCGGCCCGAGATCACGGCGGCCAGCGCGCGCGAGAACGCTCACTTCGCCGAGCTGATGGGCGCGCACGCCAACGCCGCCGCCCTGGCGGACTTCAACAACCGGGACTGACCGCCGCTGAGCGTCTACGACGCGGGCTCGAGCTTGCACGAGGCCGCGATGATCGCCCGCAACGTGCGTCGACAACGTCCGCAGTCGGCGCCCGCCCCGCAGACGGCGGCGATCTCCTTGGAGGTGGACGCACCCTGCGCCACGGCGTCGGACACGGTCTGATTCGTAGCCCCGACACACAGGCACACGTACATTCAGCACACCCCTCGCGCGCCGACACGATCACCCATGACGAGAGCCCGGCCCGGCGACCGCAATTCGCGCACGCACGACGCCGGAATCCCGGTCGAACGCGCCGAATCACTTTGCCGCATGTTAGTGGAGTCTAACCTAAGGAGGTTAGTGGAGTCTAACCTAACCACCACATCGGATCGGACCCTCGGCGCGCACTGAGCCGAGGCATACCTTCCTGGAAGATTCCATGCCGGCATGGCACAGTGCTGCTACGGGCCGCGGACGGGGCGCATCAGCCCGGCCCTCCCGTCCGCAGCCGGACAAGCCAATGACCCCCGAGGAGTGACGATGCAAGGTGACCCGGACGTTCTGCGCCTGCTCAACGAGCAGCTGACCAGCGAGCTCACCGCCATCAACCAGTACTTCCTGCACTCCAAGATGCAGGACAACTGGGGGTTCACGGAGCTCGCGAAGCACACCCGCGAAGAATCCTTCGACGAGATGCGGCACGCCGAGGCGATCACCGATCGCATCCTGCTGCTCGACGGCCTGCCGAACTACCAGCGAATCGGCTCATTGCGGGTCGGACAGACGCTGCGCGAGCAGTTCGAGGCCGACCTGGCGATCGAGTTCGATGTGTTGAACCGCCTCAAGCCGGGAATCATCATGTGCCGGGAGAAGCAAGACACCACCAGCGCCATCCTGCTCGAGAAGATCGTGGCCGACGAGGAACTGCACGTCGACTACCTGCAGACCCAGCTGGAGCTGATGGACAAGCTGGGCGAGGAGCTCTACTCCGCCCAGTGCGTCTCGCGGCCCCCGAGCTGACCCGGCGCGGGGACCCGCAGCCCCGACAGGAAGCATGACGAGCCCGCCCGCTAACCCCGCTTCCGCCGTTTCCGGGCCCGTCCCCGGCAGCGCACCCATCAGCCCCCAGCGGCGCAACCTGATATTCGTCGCGATCGCGCTGGGCATGCTGCTCGCGGCCCTGGACCAGACGATCGTCGCCACCGCGCTGCCGACCATCGTCGCCAACCTCGGCGACGCCGGTCACCAATCGTGGGTCGTCACAAGCTATTTGCTGGCTTCGACGATCGTCACCGCACTGGTCGGCAAGCTCGGCGACCTGTTCGGCCGCAAACGGGTGTTCCAGGGCGCCGTGCTCTTCTTCGTCGCCGGGTCGGTGCTGTGCGGGCTCGCGCAGTCGATGGCGATGCTGGTGGGGTCGCGGGCGCTGCAGGGGATCGGCGGCGGCGGGATCACCGTGACCGCCAGCGCGCTCATCGGCGAGGTGGTGCCCCTGCGGCAACGCGGCCGCTACCAGGGCGTCCTGGGTGCCGTCTTCGGCGTCACGACCGTCGTCGGCCCGCTCCTGGGCGGCTACTTCACCGACTACCTGACCTGGCGGTGGGCGTTCTGGATCAACGTGCCGGTGTCGGTGGCCGTGATTTTCGTCGCGGCCGCGGCCATCCCGGCGCTCACGGCGGCCACCAAACCGGTCATCGACTACGCCGGCATCGTCTTCATCGGCCTCGGCGCGGCGGGCCTGACCCTCGCCACCAGCTGGGGCGGCACCCTGTACCCGTGGGGCTCGCCCACCATCGTCGGGCTGTTCGTGGGTGCCTCGGTGGCACTCGGCGCGTTCGTGGTGGTCGAGCGCCGGGCCGCCGCCCCCATCCTCCCGATCCGGTTGTTCAGCAGCCCGGTGTTCACCGTGTGCTGCGTGCTGTCGTTCGTGGTGGGCTTCGCGATGCTCGGCGCCATGACGTTCCTGCCCACCTATATGCAGTACGTGGACGGCGTCTCGGCCACCACGTCGGGCCTGCGCACGCTGCCCATGGTGGTCGGAATGCTGATCACCTCGACGGGCAGCGGCACGCTCGTGGGGCGCACCGGCCGCTACAAGATCTTTCCGGTGGCCGGGACCGCGCTGATGGCGCTCGCCTTCGTCCTGATGTCCCGGATGGACCCGTCCACCTCGGCGCTGCTGCAGTCGGTCTACCTACTGGTCCTGGGAGCCGGGATCGGGCTGTCGATGCAGGTGCTGGTCCTCATCGTGCAGAACACCTCCAACTTCGAGGACCTCGGCGTCGCCACCTCGGGCGTGACGTTCTTCCGCACGATCGGCAGCTCGTTCGGCGCGGCCATCTTCGGCTCGCTGTTCGTGAACTTCCTCGACCGTCGGATCGGTCCCGCCCTCGCGGTCAGCGGCGCACCGCCGAGCGCGGTGAGTTCCCCGGGAGCCCTGCACCGCCAGCCGCACAACGTCGCGGCGCCCATCGTGGCGGCCTACAGCCAGTCGCTCACCGAGGTCTTCCTGTGGGCGGCGCCGGTCGCTCTGGTCGGCTTCGTGCTGGCCTTGTTCCTGCGCGAGGTTCCGCTGCGGGAGATCCGCGACAGCGCGGTCGATCTCGGCGACGCCTTTGGCATGCCGACCAGCGAGACGCCCGACCAGATGTTGGAGGGCGCGGTCGAACGGATGCTGCGCGGCGCCCCGGGCATGCGCCTTCGCAGCATCGCCATGCGGCCCGACTGCCGGCTCGATGTCGCCGGGCTCTGGGGGGTGCTGCGCATCAACCGGTACGCGCAGCTGTACGGCACCGCCCGGCTCACCGACATCGCCGACCATCTGCGAATCCCGTTCGAGGTCTTGGAGCCCGTCTTCAACCGCCTGATCACCGCGGGCTACTCGCAGGGCGACGGTGACCAGATGTGGCTAACGCCCGCCGGGCACCAGCAGGTCGACTACGTGCACTCGCTTCTGGTGGAGTGGCTGGTCGACAAGCTGGCGCGGTCGCCGGGCTTCGAGGGCCGACCGGACAGCCGCGCGGTGCAGGACGCACTCGGCCGGGTTGCGGGACGCATTGTGGCCCAACAGGATTGGCATGACGATCCGCCCACCACCAGAATTCCGGTGGGGGCCGGTAGCGCGGGCGCGGGCCGGTAGCACCGTCTCCGCAAATGCGCGGCGCGGGCGTACCATCACGCCATGAGCCGAATCGGGACCTTTGCCGACGACGACATCTACAGCTGGGCCGCGAAGTCGCCCGACCTCGGCGGCGCGATCGCCAACTTCAGCCAGGCCGTCTACACCAAGAACCGGCTACCCCTGCGCACCCGCGAGCTCGCCCGGGCGGTGATCGCCCACGACAACGAATGCACCGTCTGCATGAACACCCGCGACGCCGACGGTCCCGCGGCGGGCGTCGACGAGGAGCTCTACGAGCACGCGCTGGAATGGCGCACGTGGCCGGGGTACAGCGAACAGGAACGCCTGGCCGCCGAGTTCGCCCACCGCTTCGGCACCGAACACACCAAGCTGCGCGACGACGAGGACTTCTGGAGCCGGTGCAGCGAACACTTCTCCGAAGAGCTGCTCGCCGACCTCGCGATGTCCTGTGCGCTGTGGGTCGGGATGGGCCGGATGTTGCGAACACTCGACATCGGTCAGGCCTGCAAGCTGACGCTGCCCAGCCGCGCCTGACCGCCACCCCGCACTCGCGCCGCGACACATCAACGTCCGCGTCGGCACGCCGGAAAACCCCGCGGCGGTTAGTGTCTCGCGGTCACGGAGGACATCGTGAAGATCCGCTTCGGCGTCGGGCTCGGCGCCAACACCGCTCCCGACGAGCTCGCCGGCGTCGTCGACCACCTGGAGAGCAGCGGGGTGGACTCGCTGTGGTTCTCCGAGCTGGTGTATTCCCCGGCCGTGGACCCGATGGTGGGCATGGCCTACACGCTGGCCCGCACCACCCGGCTGAAGGCGGGCACCTCGGTGGCCATCCTGCCGGGGCGCCACCCGGTGCTGGTCGCCAAGCAGCTGGCGTCGCTGGCGGCCGTCGCCCCCCAGCGCGTCCTCCCGGTGTTCGGCCTGCACTCGGCGATACCCGCCGAGCGCGAGGTATTCGTGGTTCCCGAGGGTGAGCGGGCGGCGGTGTTCGACGAGTCGCTGCGGGTGCTGCGCGCGGCGCTGACCGACGGGGCGGCGTCCTATGCCGGAAAATATTTCACGGTGACCGCGGCCGCGGTCGCCCCGCGGCCGGACCCGCCGCTGGATATCTGGCTGGGCGGTTCCGCGCCCGCGGCGTTTCGGCGCATCGGCGCACTGGCCGACGGCTGGCTGGGCAGCTTCCTCACCCCGGCCGAGGCGCGGGCGGGGCGAGAGGCCATCGAACGGGCCGCCGCCGACGCCGGCCGGCAGATCGAGCCCGACCACTTCGGCATCTCGCTCGCCGTCTCCGACGGTGAGCTGTCCCCGGAATTGGTCGCGGTGGCCCGGCGGCGCCGCCCGCACATCGATCCAGGCGAGCTGGTCGCCGCCGATTGGGATCGGCTGCACCGGCAACTCGACGCGTACATCGACGCTGGTCTGACGAAGTTCGTCATCCGGCCCGCGGGAGGCGCACCGGTGGGCGACTTCATCGAGAGGTTTACCACCGAATTGCTCGGCCGCCAGAACTGATCCGGCGCCGGGCTGCACAATGACTGCCATGGCAGGACAGGCATGACGACCACACCGCTGGCCGCTGCGGCGATCGCCCAACTGGAGGCCGAGGGGGTCGACACGGTCGTCGGCACCGTCGTCAACCCCGCCGGGCTCACCCTGGCCAAGACGGTGCCGATCCGGCGCGCTGACGCGTTCGCCGATCCCGGCCTCGGCGCCAGCCCGACCTGGCATGGCTTCGCCATCGACCAGAGCGGCATCGCCTTTGCCGACGGCGTCAGCGTGGTCGGCGACCAGCGCCTACGGCTCGACCTGTCCGCGCTGCGCATCGTCGGCGACGGGCTCGCGTGGGCGCCCGCGGCGTTCTTCGAGCAGGACGGCACCCCCGTCCCGGCCTGCGCGCGGGGCACCCTGGGCCGCATCCAGGACGCGCTGGCCGAAGCCGGCGTCGAGGCGGCGATCGGCCACGAGATCGAGTTCCTCCTGGTGGCCCCCGACGGGGGGCGGTTGCCGTCGACCCTGTGGGCGCAGTACGGCCTGGCCGGGGTGCTCGAGCACGAGGAGTTGGTCCGCGACGTCATCCGGTCGGCGACCACGGCGGGCATCTCGATCGAGCAGTTCCACCCCGAGTACGGCGCCAACCAGTTCGAGCTGTCCCTGGCGCCGCAACCCCCGCAGGCCGCCGCCGACCAGCTGGTGCTGATGCGGCTCATCATCGGCCGGGTCGCCCGCCGTCACGGGCTGCGCATCAGCCTTTCCCCGACGCCCTTCGCCGGCGGCGTGGGATCGGGTGCTCACCAACACTTTTCGCTGACGAGGGTGCAAGGCGAGCCGGTGGGTCCGCTGCTCACCGACGGCACCGGCGCCGACGGCATGAGCCCGGCGGGGGAGAGCGCGGTCGCCGGCGTCCTTCGTGGCCTGCCGCAGGCGCAGGGCATCCTGTGCGGGTCGATCGTGTCCGGTCTGCGGATGCGGCCGGGCAACTGGTCCGGGGCCTACGCGTGCTGGGGCACCGAGAACCGCGAGGCGGCCGTCCGCTTCATCCGGGGTGGCCCCGCCAACCCGCGAGGCGGCAACGTCGAGGTCAAGGTCGTCGACCCGTCCGCCAACCCCTACCTGGCGACCGCGGCGATCCTCGGGCTTGCGCTCGACGGGATCACGCGCCAGGCGACGTTGCCGCCGGAAACCACCGTCGACCCGGCGCTGCTGTCCGACGCCGAGCGCGACCGCGCCGGCATCGTGCTCCTCCCGGCGGCCCAGGCCGACGCCATCGCCGCGCTCGACGGATCCGAGTTACTGCGCGGCATCCTCGGCGACCCCGCGGTCGACACCGTGGTTGCCGTCCGGCGCCTCGAGCAGGAGCGCTACGGCAGCCTCGACCCCGAGCAACTGGCGGACAGATTCCGGATGGCTTGGAGTGTGTGAGCGCCCGTGACCGACCTGGCGCGGCACATAGACGGCGTGGCTCTGATCGACCAGCACGTCCACGGCTGCTGGGTGGAGACGGGGGACCGGCAGCGGTTCGAGAACGCGCTGAACGAGGCGAACACCGAGCCGCTGACGGACTCGGGTTTCGACTCCCAGCTCGGGTTCGCCGTCCGCGCCCACTGCGCCCCCGTGCTCGGGTTGCCGAAACACGTTGACCCCGACGCGTATTGGGAGCGCCGCAGCCAATTCGACGAGCGGGCGCTGGCCCGCCTGTTCCTGCCGGGCGCCGGAGTGAGCGACTGGCTGGTGGACACCGGCACCCCCGGCGTCGCCGGCGTGTCCGACATCGCGGCGCTCTCGGGCGGCCGCGCACGCGAGATCGTCCGCCTGGAACAGGTGGCCGAAGAGGCCGCGCGGGCGCCGGGCGACTACGCGGCGGCGTTCGAGGAGATCCTGCACCGGCGCGCGGCCGCCGCGGCCGGCACCAAGTCGATCCTGGCCTACCGCGGCGGTTTCGAGGGTGACCTGAGCGAGCCGTCACCGCAGCAGGTCGCCGAGGCCGCCCGCCGGTGGCGAGACCGCGGCGGGGTCCGCCTCGAGGATCGGGTGTTGCTGCGCTTCGGCCTGCACCAGGCGCTGCGGCTGGGCAAGCCCCTGCAATTCCACGTCGGGTTCGGCGACCGAAACTGCGACCTGCTGCGGGCCAATCCGCTGCTGCTACTCGACTTCCTCCGCCAGTCCGCCGGCACCCCGATCGTGCTGCTGCACTGCTATCCCTACGAACGGGAGGCCGGCTACCTGGCGCAGGCGTTCAACAACGTCTACGTCGACGGCGGGTTGAGTGTGAACCACCTCGGCGCCCGGGCGCCCGCCTTCCTCGCCCGCCTGCTGGAAATGGCGCCGTTGCGCAAAGTCCTGTACTCGTCGGACGGATTCGGCCCTCCCGAGTTGCACTTCCTCGGGGCGGCGCTGTGGCGCAAGGGGATTCGCCACGTCCTCGACGGGTTCGTCGACGACGGCGACTGGAGCGAGGCCGACGCCGCGCGGGTGGTCGATCTGATCGCCCGCGACAACGCCGCGCGGCTCTATCAAGTTTGACCCGCGGTAACGCGGGGGTATACCCGCCGTTATGGCGACCATGGGGGACGTCCTGGACTGGGCTCGCAAGCAAGTCGTGTCGCGGGTCCCCAAGGCCGACCTCGACCAGCGCGATCCCGACTACATTCGCGACCAGCTGCCCGGCACGTGGCTGCTGGCGTCGTTCTACTTCCGCGCCGACGTGCGGCACCTGGACCGGATCCCCGCCGAGGGGCCGGTGTTGCTGGTCGGCAATCACAGCGGCGGCAACGTCCCACCCGACACCTTCGTCTTCACGCTGGCGTTCTGCTCGTACTTCGGCGTCGAGCGGCCGTTCTATCAGCTCGCCCACAATCTCGTCGTCTCGGCGCCGCCGCTGGGCTGGCTGCGCAAGTTCGGCACCGTCGCCGCCAACCCCGAAAACGCCCGCCTGGCCCTGGACTCCGGCGCGGCGTTGCTCGTCTATCCGGGCGGGGACTACGAGGTCTTCCGGCCGTCGTGGGAGCGGCACAAGGTGGACTTCGGCGGACGCATGGGCTACGTGCGGCTGGCCCGCGCGGCGGGCGTGCCGATCGTTCCCGTCGCCAGCGTCGGCGGGCAGGAGAGCGCGCTGTTCCTCAACCGCGGCCAGTGGCTGGCCAAGCTGCTGATGGCCGACAAACTGTTGCGGCTCAAGAGCATTCCGATCTCGTTGGCGCTGCCGTGGGGCCTGAACATCAGCGACCTGGCGGGGCACATCCCGCTGCCGACCAAGATCGTCATCGAGGTCCAGGAGCCGATCGAGGTCGGCGGCTCGGAATTGGAGGACCAGGCGGTCCACGACAAGGTGATGGCCAGCCTGCAGGGCGGCGTCGACCGCCTGGCCGCCGAACGCCGATTCCCGGTGATCGGCTGATGCGCGTCGAACGCCGGTGCGTCGTCGACGCCGACCGCGACACGGTCTGGAAGGTCGTCGGCGAGCCCGACTGCTACCCGTCCTTCATGTCGAGCCTCGAACGCTGGGAGCCGGCGAACGACAAGCGCACCGGCGTCGGGGCCCGCTACACCGTGCACTGGAAGATCGGTTCGGTGCCGGTGGGCGGCCTGATCGAGGTGGTCGAATACGACGACGGCCGCGACCTCGCCTTCGTGGGCATCACCGGCATCACGGTGCGCGGCCGGATCCGGCTGCGGGACTGCGGCGACGGGCGGACGAAGGTGGTGTTCCGACTCTCGTATCAGGCGCCGGGCGGGCTGATCGCCTACGTCGCCGACCGCATCGCCGTGCGTCAGGTAGGGCGGACCCTGTCCACCACCCTCAAGCGGCTCAAGGGAGCTCGCGGAGTCGTAGGTCGAGCCGGTATCACGCCCGGAAACGGGGTGAACGTTTGTCGGAATCCCCGATTTCTCGCGTGGAATCGCGTTAGAGTCGGCGTCCGCGGGGGTGTGCCGATATCGAGTAGGAGCACCTCTATGTCGTACCTGGTGGCCGCCCCGGAGTTTCTGGCGGCGGCGTCAACGGATCTGTCCAACATCGGCTCAGCACTGACCGAGGCCACCGCGGTGGCGGCAGCCCCCACTACCGGCGTGCTGGCCGCGGCCGGGGACGAGGTGTCGCAGGCGGTGGCTGCGCTGTTCTCCTCCCACGGCGCCGGCTTCCAGGCGCTGAGCGCCCAGGCTTCGGCCTTCCAAGCGCAATTCGAGCAGGCCCTGAACGGTGCGGGGTTCGCCTATGCCGTGGCCGAGGCGGCGAATGCCTCGCCGTTGCAGGCTCTTCAGCAGCAGCTGACGGCAGCGGCGCCCGCATTCGACCTCGGTCTGGGCAACAACGGCACCAACAACATCGGCAACGGAAACACCGGCAACTCCAACTTCGGCAGCGGCAACACCGGTGAGCGCAACATCGGCAACGGCAACGGCAGCGCTACCTTCCCTGCCACTGGGAACGTCGGCAGCGGGAACTTGGGCAGCCTCAATTTCGGCAGCGGAAACACCGGCAACCTCAACGTCGGCTTCGGGAACAGCAACGCGAACTTCAGCACCCCGCCCGGCAGCCCCCTGAGCAACATCGGATTCGGCAACACGGGCAACGCCAATTGGGGCATCGGCAACGTCGGCGACTCGAACATCGGCGCCGGCAACAGCGGCTTCGGGAACACCGGCGCCGGGAACACGGGCAACGCCAACATCGGCTTGGGCCTCACCGGCGACAACGAGATCGGCATCGGCAACACCTATTACAACTACGCGACCGGCCACTTCAACCTCGGCGGGCTGAACTCCGGCAGCGGCAACATCGGCATCGGGAACTCGGGCACCGGCAACATCGGTTTCTTCAACTCCGGCAACGGCAACGTCGGCATCTTCGACGCAGCCATCACAACACCGCACGCTCACGGCAATGTCGGCATCGGCAACTCCGGGGCGGGGAACTTCGGCTTCGGCAACTCGGGCTTGGCCAACTTCGGCTTCGGCAACTCGGGCGCGCTGGACACCGGTTTCTTCAATTCGGGGGCGTTGGACACCGGATTCTCCAACGCGGGTGGCAGCCCAACTGCGGGCGGCAACACGGGCTTCTGGAACTCCGGCAACACGAACACGGGTTGGGCGAATTCCGGGAACGTGAACACGGGCTTCTGGAACTCCGGGAACGTGAACACCGGCGTCGGGGCGACCGGCGATACCGGTGCCGCCACGTCGGGCTACGGAAACACGGGCGTGAACGTCTCCGGCTTCTTCAACACGGCCAGCGGGGGTGCCCCGACCGACGGCCTCATTTCGGGCTTCGGTAACAGCGCCTCCGGTAGTACCGTCAACGGGCTGATCTCGGGCTTCTTCAACACCGGCGTCCCGAGCGCCCTGAATCCCGGCATATCCGGTCAGATCTCCGGCCTGTTGAACACCGGCAATCAGATAGCCGGCTTGTTCGGGCTGAGCAACCTGTTCAAGTAGCCCCCTCAGACCAGCTCGGACGCGTCGAACACCCAGCTGGTGTCCGCCATTCGCCAGGTTCAGAGGTGCCGGCCAGCGAGCGGACCGTAGCCGCCCAACCTGCGGGCGATGCCAGCTCAGGTTTCCCGGCGTCCGCCCGACTCGCGGAGTTCACACAGCGGAAACCCGTGATCGCCGTGTGACTGCGTAGCCTGCCTCCATCCTCGAACACATTGATCCCTTCATCGGCACCGCCGCGACGCAGCTACCGTCGCCGCGGGACCTCGCTGCGACCTGGTGGTGGCCGAAGCCGCAGGTGGGCAACACCCACCCCGGAGCGGTCTCCCCCTTCGGCATGGTGTCCGCCTGCGCGTACTCCGGTGCCTACCCGACCGGTTACGGCCGGTACCCCAAAACCACCGAGGGACTGCCGCCGGAGATCTTCGCGGAGACCCAGGCGTCGGGGTTCACGCACTTCCAGCAGTCCGGCACCGGGGCGATCCGCAAGTACTACAACTACGCCCGCGTGACGCCGATGCTGGACCCGCTGGACAACCTCGGGACGGCGTGGGCGCTCCACGCCGAGACATCGTCGCCCGGGTACTACGCGGCGACCCTCGACAACGGCATCCGGTGCGAGATCACCGTGGGGGACAAGGTGGCGGTTCACCGCTACGCGTTCCCCGAGCACCGCAACGCCCGCGTCGTGCTCGACCTGTCGTGCGGCGGCCTGGTGATCGAGCACGGTCGGACGGTGCCGCTGCGCGCGCAGGTCGAGAACCTCGGCCGCGGCAAGGCGCAGGGCACCGTGGTCATGGAGGGGGTGCCGCTCTCGGTCGCCGTCGAGGTCGAGGCCCCCGGTTGGCGCCAGATGCTCTGGCACGACAAGCGACTGATCGACGGGGGCACCCGGCTCGACTTCGACTACATCCGCCCGACCACCCTGCGGCCGTTCGGGCTGTTGTTCATGGGGCCGGCCCAGGCGGGGACCGTGATCGAGGTCCGGATCGGGTTCTCCCTGCGCGGCACCGAGCAAGCAACCGACAACCTGCGCACCGAGTGCGATAGCGGCAAGCACACCTTTGACGTCGTCCGCGCCCGGACCCGGAAGAAGTGGAAGGAACACCTCGACCTGATCCAGGTCGAAGGTGGCTCCGAGGCGCGCCGTCAGGTCTTCGGGACCGCGCTCTACCACTCCCTGATCAAGCCCTGTTTCGGTGACGACGAGTCCCCGTTCTGGCCCAACAGCGGGCCGTTCGCGTTCGACGTCTGCACCATGTGGGACATCTACAAGACCCAGATCCCACTGCTCATGGCGATCGTGCCGGAACGGGCCGCGGACCTCCTGGAGTCGTTGATCCGGGTCTGCGAGGAAGAGGGCAACTTCCCGGTCGGCTACCGGATGGCCCGCGGGGCGGACCGGTTCTTCCGGCAGGCGAGCGCGTTGGCCCACACCGCCCTTGCCGACGCGCAGGAACTGAACCTGCGGGAGATCGACTGGAGTTGGGCCCTGGTCCACATGGTCGACGACCTGCGGCGGATGTACGGCGAGGACTTCATCGAGAAGGGCATCGTCCACCCCATCACCCACACCCTCGACCTCGCCTACGCCTACTACTGCACCGCCAAGGTCGCCCGCGCGGTCGGGGACACCCGGCTCGCCGCGGAGTCCGAGGAGCGCAGCGCGGGTTGGGTGAACGCGTTCGACGCCTCGAACGGCCTGTTGAAGGACTCGGAGTTCTACGAGGGCGGAAAGTGGAACTACTCGTTCCGGTTGATGCACGACATGGCCGGCCGGATCGCTCTCGCCGGCGGGGACGAGGCCTTCGTCGGCATGCTCGACGCCTTCTTCGGCTACTGCGCCGAACCGGTGACCCAGCCGGGTATCGAACCGAAGCCCGCCGAGATGGAGATCGGCTACGCGCTCAACCGGTTCGAGGGATTGAACAACGAACCGGACATGGAGGCCCCGTGGGCCTACCACTATGCCGGCCGACCCGACCGGACGGCCGAGGTGGTGCACGCGGCGCTGACATGGCAGTTCGGCACTGGCCCCGGTGGCCTGCCCGGTAACGACGACAGCGGCGGCCTGTCCTCCTGGTACGTGTGGGCGTCGCTGGGGCTCTTCCCGGTGGCCGGCCAAGGTCTCTTCCTGGTGAACACTCCGGCTTTCGAGCGTTCCCGCATACTGATCCGGGGCAAAGAGTTGACCATCACTACCAGCGGATTCGTCGAGCAGCCGATCGGGTCCGACGGCATCGACTCGACTCCGCCGGTGCAGTACGTGCAAGCCGCAACGTTCAACGGCACACCGCTTCAGGGAACCCACATTTCTGCCCGGGAGTTGCACGCGGCGGGAACGCTGCACATCGAGCTGGGTCCGGAACCCAGTTCGTGGGGCCGGTCGGAGAGACCGCCGTCGGCCCGAGGCCCTGTCCCGACGACCCAGGGTGCACCATGAACCGTCCTCTTCGTCGTCTCGTCATCATCGTCCGAGCCGACCCGGTCATCTGCGGCCACAGCGGCGAGGCCCGTAACCTCGCCGAGGTCGCGCTGAAGCGCGGGTTCGACGACGTTCGACTGTTGACGTGGCCGATCCCCGTATTGGAAGGTGCGGGACTCCCGCTGAAACCCTTGGATCGCCTGCAGGAGTACAGTCCCGGCATCACCGTCGAGCGGCCCGAACCGGTCGGTGACTACCGCGTCCCGGACGGTCGCTACATGGCCGGCCTCACCGGGCGCCTGGTGGAACTGCTCACCGACGGTGTTCCGACGACCTGCCTGTCGATGTACCTGATGCCGCACACCGTGGTGGTCGGGGACGCGGTGACCGCCGCCGCCGCAGCAGGTCTCGACACCGATGTCACCACGATCGCGAAGGCGGTCGGGTCGGATGTCACGAACGTGATTCGTAACTGCCTGCTCGACGGGAGGGTCGGTGCCGCGATCGCGTTGATGGCCCGCTACTTCGGCAGCGACCGGGTCGTCGCCGTGTCGGAATACACGAAGGACGAGATCGTCGCCGCGGCAACCGAACTCGACGAACGCGCCGGGACCCGGTTCGCGCAGGAATGCCGCGATCGGATCGAGATCAGCTACCCGGCGATCAACACCGGGGCGTTCCTCGACCCCGACGAGGACGCGGTCGAGGCGGCCCTGGCCAGTCGAGGGCTCGAACGCAACGGCTACGTCCTGTTCCTGTCCCGGGTCGCCCGGGCCAAGGGTGTGGACGACCTGATCCACGCCTACCGCGATTCCGCTGCGGCGGAGAAGGTCAAGCTCGTCGTTGCCGGCACCGGACCGCAACTGCAGGAGTACAAGGACCTGGCGGCGGGGGACGACCGCATCGTCTTCCTGAGTGACGTGGACGACGACGAGAAGCCGCTGCTGATGCGCGGCTGCGCGGCCTACGCCCTGCCGACGCGGCCGGAACCGGAGTTCGTCGAGACCTTCGGGATCGCCCTGGTGGAGAAGATGCTCGCGGGCGGTGGCCCCGTCATCACCTGCCTGACCGGTGGGACCGGGGAAGCGGTGGGCGACACCGCGTTCATCGTGCCGCACAGCGACCGGGCGGCGCTCGCGGAAACCATCGACCGGGCGATCTCGTTGCCGGAGTCCGAGCGACACGCGATGGAGATGAGAGCGCGGCAGCACGCTCTGACCTTCGATCGGTTCCGGGTCTTCGACGACATGTTCGGGACGGGCGAGCCGCCGGGGTACATCGGGCCGCCCGAGTTGGCGGCCACCGGCACCTGAACGGGCCCCTCCGCCGTCGAGCGGTACCACGGCCGCCTCGGCGTGCCCCAGGATCAGGCCCTTAAAGCGGGTAGTGTCAGACTAACGCTGTGGCGTCGAACACCCAGCTAGTGTCACTATTCGCCAGGTTCTCGAAGTGGTTCGGCGGAGCGAAGGCCACCAGGCTGTTGAAGTCCCAATAGTCTTTCCAGACCGTAACTTTCCCGTCGACGACCTTGTGCACGGTGACGAACCTCAGCACACCGCGCTCGCCGCTGGCGAAGGCCCACGTCTCCGAGTGCTCGTAGATCGCGTCGGGGCCGTTGGACACCAGCAGCCCGTCGTGGTTCTCGTAGCCGGCGAGCGACTCCAGCCCCATCTTGAGCCGCTTGACGATGTTCTCGGGTCCGCGCGCCGAGAGCGCGGGGACGGGCATGTCGGCGTAAAGGCAATCGTCGGAGAGGAAGGTCTTGACGGCGTCCCAGTCCCGGCGGGAAAGCGCCCGCCACAGCCCGAGCACCACATCGTCGACCGCGATCGTAGAAGCCTCCGTCATAGCCGTCATCACACCCGGTCGCCGAACGGGTGTCAACCGTCGACGGACGCCAACGAACGGGCCGGCCCCAGGGTCACCGGGAGCGTCGACCAGCCCCGCAGCACCCGGGTGTCCCGCCTGCTGCCGTTACCGGCCGACCGCACCTCGGGGAACCGGTCGAAGAACGCCCGCAGCCCGACTTCCCCCTCGGCGCGCGCCAGCGCGGCGCCCAGGCAGAAGTGCCGGCCTCCGGAGAACGCGAGATGCCTTCCCGCGTTGGGCCTTTCGATGTCGAAGCGGTGCGGGTCGTCGAACACGGACGGGTCCCGGTTCGCGGCCGCCAGGTAGATCACCACCAGGTCGCCCGCCCCGATCCGCGTGCCCGCCAGCTCGACATCACGCCGCGCCAGCCGCGCCGTCAGCTGCACCGGCGAGTCCAGCCGCAGGATCTCCTCGACGGCGTTGGGCCACAACTCCGGACGCCGGCCCAACGTGTCGAGGTGCTGCGGCGCGTCCAGCAGCATGCGAATCCCGTTGCCCAGCAGGTTCACCGTGGTCTCGAACCCGGCCGCCAAGACCAGCCCGGCGATCGCCTGCAGTTCGTCCTCGTCCAGTCGTGTTTCCGCCGAACCGGTTTCGGCCATCTGGATGAGCTGGCTCATCAGGTTGTCGCTGGGGTTGCGCCGCAACCGTCCCAAATGCTCGGCCAGCCAGGAATTGAAGCCGGCGATGCCCCGCTGGACGGTTCGGTATTGCCGCCAGGGCAGTCCGACGTCCAGGCTCGGGGCGGCCAGCTCACCGAACTCGAGCACGCGCCGCCGGTCCTGCTCGGGCACCCCGAGGATGTCGCTGATGATCGCGACCGGGAGCTGCGAGCAGTACCTGCCGACGATGTCGACCACACCGGACTGGTCGGTGAGCCGATCAAGGAGCTTGCCCGCGGTCTGCTCGACACCGTCTCGCAGAGCGGCGACCGCCCTCGGGGTGAACACCGCCGAGACGGTCTTGCGGTAGCGGGTGTGGTCGGGCGGCTCGACGGCCAGCAGCGACGGCGCCTGCAGCGGATGCAGGAGGTCGGCGCGGGTCCGCCCCTCCAGCCAGCGCAGCGGCGCCGGCAGGTTGGAGCCCATGTTCACCACGCGAAAGTCGTCCGAGCGCAACAGCTCGTGCGCGAGCGCGTGGTCGGTGGTCAGGTAGTTGATGCGGCCCCGCACCAGGGGGCCAAGTGCGCGCAGTTCTTCGTAGAACGGCACCGGGTCGGCGGCCACCGTGGGATCGGCGATCAGCCGGGCCTGCGGATCGCCCCGCCGGACCCCGATCGCGGCGACGCCGCGCACGAACCCGTGCATGGCCAGCCAGTGCAGTCTTTCCTTCACGCTGTCCTCCCTCGGTCGGGCCGACCTTTGCCCCAGGTTAGGCGAAGATCAGCACTCGGCGGTGAGCTTGAAGTCGCTCGTCACCACCCTGTCGGGGTTTTTGCTGTTGATCCCGGAGGCGCTGCCGCTGATCGTGTACACGCTGTTGGCGACGTCCGCGCGGGCGCTGCCGACGCCGCCCTCCCAGAAGCTCCCGGTGAACCCGTCGATGTTCCGGATCTTGACCCATTGCGGGATGGCCCGGTAGCCGGACAGCAGCACGACCGCTTCCACCTGCCCGTCGTGGTCGCGCAGGTCGATGGTCCGGTACGACTGGTCCTGGCTACAGGCGGGCGGACGGGTGGTGTGCGTCGCGCCGTCGAGGGTGAGGTGGGCGGCCTTGCGGGGCATGGTCTCCGGCTGGCTGCACGCCGCGACGCACGCGGCCCCGGCCATCAGGACGAAAGCGATTGCGGGCACACGGTTTTGCACCAGCGCTCCTCCTTCACTGCCGCTTCGGCATCAGGGCGGGCAGGGTCTTGGCGACGCGGCCCCGCACGAATTCCGGACTCAAACCCTTGAGTAAGTCGATCACGCGGATGCTCTTGGGCACATACCAATGCAGCCGTGTCGGGTGGTGGTAGGCCTGCCAGGCCGCCTCCGCGACGGCCGTCGCGGGCATCAGCCGGAACATGCCCCTGCGGGGGGCGCGGGCGCGCAGTTCCTCGGCGGACGCCGGGGCCGCCCCATCACGGGAGTGGTTCGTGGTGCTGGTCAGGATGGCGGTGTCGATCAGCCCGGGCAACACGTCGGCGACGCGCACCCCGTGCCGCTGCCACTCCACGCTCAGCGCCTCGGTCAACCCCTTGACCGCGTGCTTGGTCGACGAGTACACCGCGAGACGGGGCATCCCATACGTTCCGGACGACGACGACGTCGAGAACATCAGGCTCCCGGGCGTCTTCCTGAGGTAGGGGAGTGCGCCGTAAGCGCCGGTCAGGACGGCCTTGTAGTTCACGTCGACCAGCCGCATCGCGGCGTCGTAGGGCACGTCCTCGAACCAGCCGGACTCGCCGACGCCGGCGTTGTTCCACAT
The DNA here is from genome assembly GCF_036409085.1 of Mycobacterium sp. 050134. Lineage (NCBI taxonomy): Bacteria > Bacillati > Actinomycetota > Actinomycetes > Mycobacteriales > Mycobacteriaceae > Mycobacterium > Mycobacterium sp. 050134. Next base: position 162,664 of record NZ_JAZGLV010000009.1, on the reverse strand, counting down.
CATGTCCAGCCCGCCGCCGGGGTTGCCGGCGCAGTAGTCGGCCAGGGCCGCGTCCAGGGCCGCCTTGTCCGTCACGTCCACGGCGCGGGTCCACAGCCGATCGTCGCCCAACTCGCGCTGCAACGCCGCCAGGCCGTCCTCGCCGCGGTCGACCGCGCCGACCCGCCAGCCCCTGGCATGAAAAAGCTTCGCCCCCTCGCGGCCCATGCCGCTGGCGGCGCCCGTGATGAAGACCGACTTCACGTCCGGTCAGCCCGACTCGACGACATCTTTGATGCGGTTGAGCGTCTTGGTCATGTCCCGGACGTTGCGGCGCTTGCGCAGGAAGCCCCCGAACAGCCAGTACACCCCGAGCCACGGCGACGGGTTGAGGCGGAACGACTCCGTCACGTCCGTGCCGCCGCCCATCGGCGCCAGCCGGTAGTGCCAGTTGTTCACCACCCGGTCGCCGACCAGCACGGCAAATCCGAACTCGCGGCCCGGCTCACAAGCGGTCACCTGGCAGGTCGTCCAATACACCGGGCCGAGCTCGTTACGCCGAACGTGCCCACGAAACTTCGCGCCGAGCTCCGGCCCGGTCGCGTCACCAAGCCACTCCGCCTCAAATACTTCGGGAGAAAACTTCCCCGTGTTACGGACATCGGCAATCAGGTTCCAGACCTTGTCCGCGGGCGCCGCCATGTGCACCGTGGCCGAACCTTCCATGGCCCGATCCAAGCACATGGTGGCACCGTGTCATAGCCCACGGACCAGGCCGATCAGTGGGGGACCGCCGCCTGGATGAGGCCGTTGATGATCTGCTTGATGCCCTGCGCGGGCTTGGAGTACCAGGCGATGGGCAGGCCCGAGTTGGCGCCGCACTTCGGCCATGCCTCGACGCCCTGATCGGCGAAAACCCGGTTTGCGACGGCGATTTGCTGCTCGCGCGACGCGGCCGCCGGGTTGCCGACGCCGCCGTACTGCGACCAGGTGCCCGGCTTGAACTGAAGTCCGCCGTACTCGCCGTTCCCGGTGTTCGCGTGCCAGTTGCCACCTGACTCGCACTGGGCGATCGCATCCCAGTTCGGGGTCGGCGCGGCGGTGGCCTCGATGGCGGATGACGTCAGCGACGCTGCAACGAACCCGCCGATCACCACTGACTTGACGAAGGACTTGCAGAGTTTTCTCATGCCAAGGATTTCGGCGGCCGTGTTCAAAGCGTTACCGATTTGAAAATAGCGCGATATTGGCCCTCTATCGGCGGAAATGGTTCGGCGGCGGCCGAATTGCCGATTTAGAGATTAATGAGAAATGGTTAAATCAACCCTCACAATACGACCGCGTCGCCGCCTGCAACGCCCGCTCGTGGAGCGCGTCGAGCCGCCGGGCCGCGATGACCTCGCCGCGGGCCGCGTCGAGCTGCGCGGCGCACCCTGGCGCGTGCAACGCGTCCTGGTTGGCCGCGAGCTGCTCGAGCATCGTCCGGTTGAGACCGTCGATCGCCGACCTCGACGCCGACAGGTCCGGCGGCGCGGCGGGCACCCCGGTGGGGTTCAGCTTCCACTCCGCGAACAAGCCGTATTCGATCGCTTCGGTGGCGTCGATCTGGTCCCCGAAGAGCCGGGTGACATAGCCGGGGTCGAGGTGCCGCGCGACGGCCGCTGCGCTCAGCTCGCCCAACTCGTCGCGGACGCGGCCCGGGTCTTCGATGGCGCCGTGCGTGTGCCACTTGACGGCGGCCACCGGGTCGGCGGTCAGCAGGCGTTGCGCGGCGGCGTCGACCAGCGGGGTCAGCGGGCTAGTGTCGGTTCGCGCGGACGGGGCGAGCGCGGTGAGCGTCGCCGCCGCGAGCGCGGCCGCCCACGGGAGGCCCGCGGGCCGGCGTCCGGTGGCTGCGCTCATGGCGACGATTCTGGCGGGCCCGCCGAGCCGATCACCGTCCGCCACCCACCGCCCCGGGGTTAGCCTGGCGTCCTGATGACCGACGCACCCGCCGCAGCTCGCCCGCCCGCCGGCCCGCTTCCCGCAAATGATGGCCAAACGCGCGCAAAAGCGCCGCGCTCCAACGGATTTCGGGCACTGATCGGAGCCTCGCTGGCGATATCGCTGGCGCTGGGCGGTGCCCTGGTCTGGGTGGACCGGCTCCATTCGACGCCCGACGACGTCCTCGACCACCCCACCAGCCCGGTCCGCCACGACGCGACCGGGTGGACCGACATCACCAGCGAACTCGCCGCACCTCGCTGACCAACCCCTCGACGTAGTGCTGCGCCTGCTAGGTCAGGCGCAGCAGCACGTCGGGCAGGTTCTCCGGTTATCCGCCGCCCCCGGGGGTGGCGCCCAGGGCGCCCTGCAGGTCAGCCTTCATGGCGTTGAGCTGCGCTCCCCAGTACTCCCAGCTGTGCGTTCCGTTGGCGTTGAAGTTGAACACCGCGTTGTGGCCGCCCGCCGCGTTGTACGCGTCCTGGAATTTCAGGTTGCTGCTGCGGACGAAGTTCTCCAGGAACTCGGCCGGCATGTTGGCCCCGCCCAGCTCGGACGGCGTGCCGTTGCCGCAGTAGACCCAGAGCCGGGTGTTGTGGGCGACCAGCTGCGGGATCTGGATCGTCGGGTCGTTGCGCTGCCAGGCCGGGTCGCTGGACGGTCCCCACATGGCGTCGGCCTTGTAGCCGCCGGCGTCACCCATGGCGAGGTTGATCAGCGACGGCCCCATGCCCGACGACGGGTCCATCAGGGCGGACAGCGAGCCCGCGTAGATGAACTGCCCCGGGTGGTAGACGGACAGGATCATCGCCGAGGAACCGGACATCGAGATGCCGATCGCGGCGCTGCCGGTGGGCTTGACGCTCCGGTTCGCGTTCAGCCACTGCGGCAGCTCGCTGGTCAGGAAGGTCTCCCACTTGTATGTCGAGCAGCCGGCCTTGCCGCACGCGGGCTGGTACCAGTCGGCGTAGAAGCTGGACTGCCCACCAACCGGCATGATGATCGACAGGCCTGACTTGTAGTACCACTCGAACGCCGGGGTGTTGATGTCCCAGCCGTTGTAGTCGTCCTGGGCCCGCAACCCGTCGAGCAGATAGACGGCGGGCGAACCGTCGCCCCCGCTCTGGAATTGCACCTTGATGTTGCGCCCCATGGCACCCGACGGCACCTGCAGGTATTCGACAGGCAGACCGGGGCGGGAGAAAGCCCCCGCGGTCGCCGCGCCGCCCGCAAGACCGATCAGGCCAGGCAGGGTGACAGCCGCTGCCGCGCCGACCAAAAGCCGGCGCCCCCAGGCCCGGACTCTCGAGCTCACATCTGTCATACCTGCCCCTTGTCACTTTGTGATCCTGCTCTCAGCAGAAATTTACCGTGCGAATCGGCAGAATGTCGATCTGGACGCGGTGTTGTATCGATTTCATATCGCTTTTCTTCGGCCATTTCGCAGCACCGATACGCGGAACCGACCCCCGGGCGCCCCCAGCAAACATGAAAAGGGGCAGGCAGCGGCATCGCCTGGCCCCAGGCAAGAACCGGCAATCGACCGCCCGGGCGACCGAGGCCGCCCCGCGCGCCGCGGCATCCCGGCGGCCGCGCCGCTCGGCCCGGCACGCGCCTCCGCCGGCCGGCGGAGGCGGCTCGGCGCGTCGCAGCGCCACGCACTGCGCGTTCGCAGGCGATTTCATACCGGTGCTACTGAACTCGCGTAGAACGCGTAGGCTCTCTCGGAGCAAGCCGATGGAGACCACGCGATCCCGGGTCTGTTCCGGCTCTCACGAACACCGCACCAGCGGCGTCATGGTGCGCAGTCTTGCGTTGAGAGCCGACGGGCCGGGACTGATTGAGGTGCAGGATTTGGATACGGTACTAGGGCTATCAGTCACGCCAACCGCCGTCGGTTGGGTCCTCGCGGAAGGGCACGGCGCAGACGGCACGATCCTGGACCACCGGCAGATGCCGCTGCACGCCGGGCGCGGTGTCCAGGCCGTGAACACCGCGGAACAGGTGGCGGACGAGGTCCTGCGGGTAGACGCGCAAGCGGCCGAAACCGATCACCACGTCCGTGTCGTCGGCGTCACCTGGAACGACGACGCGACCGCGCAGGCGGCACTGGTGCTGGAGGCCCTGACGGACGCCGGTTTCGACAACGTCGTGCCCGTCCGGTTGCTCGAGGCGGTGGACACCCTCGCGCGTGCCATCGCGCCCGTGATCGGCTACGAACAGACCGCGGTCTGCATCCTCGAACACGAGTGGTCGACCGTCGTCATGGTCGACACCCGGGACGGCGAGACGCAGACGGCGACGAAGCAGGTGCCCGGCGGCTTCGACGGGCTGACCGCCTGGCTGACCGGAATGTTCGACCGCGACGGCTGGCGGCCGAGCGGCGTGGTAGTCGTCGGCGCGGACAGCGAAATCAACGGCTTATCATGGCAACTCGAAAAGGCTTTGCCCGTACCGGTTTTCGCGCAGACGATGGCGCAGGTCACGGTGGCCCGGGGCGCGGCGCTCGCCGCTGCGCGCAGCACGGAGTTCACCGACGAGCGACTGGTGACCCACGGCGGCGCACCCGCCGCCACACCGACGCGCGCCCGCCAGTGGTCGTACACCGGGGCGGTCACCGCATTGGCCGCCGGCGCCATCACGTTCGTCACCTCGATGTCGGTGGCGGTAGGCATCGAGCTGGCGCCCGCCAGTGCGCCCGCTACTCCCAAGCACCCCGCGCACTCGCCGGCGCCCCAGGTGGCCGCCGCCGTCGCTCCCGCGGTCACCCCCGCCCCCGAACCCGCCCGGCCCGCCGCGCAGGCGCCCGAGGGGCAACCGGCGACGGAGCCGGTGGAGCAGGAGGCCGCTCCCACCGAGCAGCAGCCGGACGCCAGCGGACGGCAGCCTTACCTGACGCGGGTGCTCGATCACATCCCCGGCGACGCCGGCGACGCGGACGCCGGCCCGGAGCCGCAGGCGCCGACACAGCCGTGATGTCCGTCGGTGCCTAGCCGCGGCGGATCGCGGTGCGGTAATAGCTCTCGCTGAAGGCCGCGCCAGCGGGCATGACCGGAATCTCCTGCAGTCCATGCTGCGCCGGCGGCGCGTTCCGCTTGATCGGTTCGGCTTGCCAGCCATGGCCGTTCGGGTAGGCGGCAACGCCGTTGCGTTCGACGTCGTAGCGCTGGTCGGCGACCTCTATGCCGAAGCCACGCGACCGCCACCGCTCGCTGGCGGTCTGCAGCAGATCAGGCGGCTGGTCACCGTTTACGTCCGGCAGGCTGACGAAGATCTCGGCAGCCAGCCGACTGCCGGGGGCGCTGGGCTCTGCCTCGCGAGACATAAACCACTGCGACCGGCACCGGTGTGTCATCGCAACCTGTTACGTGTCGTCGCGGAGGCCGGTGCTGCACGGCACGCCAAAGGCGCCCACCACGTCCGCCACCCGCTGCGGGCCCCAGACTTGTCGGGCCCGTCGACGTCTGCGGCGGCGATGTCTCCGTTGACGCAGCGGACGAAGAATTTGATCCCCACCGCTCGCACCGGCGGCACTGCGAACGGGTCGTGGCGCGGGAGGAGTCATTCTCCGATGCGGCGGCCACCATTGTGGCGGTCGCCCCGACGCTCGCCGCCAGTATGCGCGCCGACGTTGACGGCCGCCTGCGATCAATCGTCCTTGGCGTGAACCGCGGTGAACGAGACCGACACCTCGTCGGCCACCCGGACCGAACCCATCAGTAGCGAATACGGTTTGACGCCGAAGTCGGATTGGCGGACGGCGGAGTCGGCCGCCATCCGCCACGAATCGCCCAGGTCCTCGACGCGTACCTCGACGAGGTGTGTCCGCAACTTCCCATGGATCCGCAGGTCGCCGGTCAGGCGGTAGCCGCCGTCTATCTTCGTGATATCCGTTGTGGCGAAACGAATCTCGGGGTAGCGGTCGGCGTCCAGCGACTTCATCGCGTTCGACTTCGCCAGGGCCTTCTCCGGTCCGGACAGCCCCTTGACGCCCCCCTCGCCGTGGAGCACTTCGAACGACTCGACCTCGGCAACCAGTTCCACGCCGACGGGTTCGGCGCCGGCCCAGCGCACCGTCGCGCGCCAACGCGTCACGGCAATGGTGAGCCGGTGACCCATGCGGGCCGCCCTGCCGGCCACACCGGTCCGGATCGAGAGCTCACCGTCGGATGCGTCCAGCGCCCACTCGTCGGTCACAGGCCGATGGTAGTCACATCGTCAGGACGGTGCGGTAGTGCGCTCGGCCCTGCTCCAGCGCCGCGTAGCCTTCGGCCGCCTGAGCGAGCGGCAGCTCCTCGATCCACGCCCGCACTCCGGACAGGACGGCGAATTGCATTGTGTCCTCGACCTCTTTGGCGGTGCCGGACGGGTGGCCAACCACACTGAGCCCCGGGGTGATCAGCTGGAGAGGGCTGATCGGCAGCGGTTCCGGGGTGACTCCGATGGTGATCAGCTCCCCTCGGGGCAGCAGACCACCGACCGTGTCGGCCATGGCCTGGGAGTTGCCGGCGGTGCCGAGGACGACGACGACCCCGCCCAGCGCCCGCAGCGCCTGGGAGACGTCGCCGCTGGTCGAGTCGATGTAGTGATGCGCGCCCAGCTTCTTCGCGTCTTCGGCCTTGCCGGAGCCGCGCGCGATCGCGATGGTCTCGAAACCCATGGCGCGAGCGAACTGCACGCCGAGGTGGCCGAGTCCGCCGACGCCGAGGATCGCGACCCGGTCCCCGGGCTGTGCGTTGGTGTGGCGTAGCGCGTTGTAAGTCGTGACCCCGGCGCAGCCCATGGGTGCGGCCTCCACATCCGTGAGCCCCGACGGGATGCGGGCCAGGGCGCTGGCCGGGACGGTCACCGATTCTGCGTAGCCTCCCGGATACTGCCAACTGGGGACCTTGCCGTTTACGCAATGGATGAACATGCCTTTGCGACACGGGTCGCAGTGGTAGCAGCAGCCGCCGAACCAACCGACCGCGACCCGGTCGCCGATCGTGAAATCTTCCACGCCATCGCCGAGTTCGGCTATCCGCCCGGCAATTTCGTGTCCCGGGGTCAGCGGCCAGGACATGCCCGGAAAGCCACCGTTGACGAAAGCACGATCCGTACCGCATATCCCGCACGCGGTGACGGCGATCCGCACCTCGCCGCTACCTGGCGGCGGTGTTTCGACGTCGGCGAGCTCCAAAGGACCGCCGACGGCCTGGACCTGGACGGCTCGGTGGTTTGGCATCCGCTCAGCCTAATGCGCCACAGGGCATTTCGCGGACCCGTAATCGACCTGCCAGTGCTTGATCCCGTTCAGCCAGCCCGAGCGGAGGCGCTCCGGCCTGCCCAACGACCGCAAATCGGGCATGACATCGGCGATCGCGTTGAACATGAGGTCGATCGTCATCCGGGCCAGGTTGGCGCCGATGCAGTAGTGCGCTCCCGTGCCGCCGAACCCGACATGGGGGTTGGGGTCACGCAGGATGTCGAACTTGTAGGGGTCGTCGAATACGTCCTCGTCGAAATTGGCGGACCGGTAGAACATTACGACCCGCTGACCCTCCTTGATCTGCACGCCGGACAGCTGATGGTCCTCCAGCGCCGTTCGCTGGAACGACGTGACCGGGGTGGCCCAACGGACGATCTCGTCGGCCGCGGTCACCGGGCGCTCGTGCTTGAAAAGCTCCCACTGCTCCGGAAAGTCGGTGAACGCCATCATGCCCTGCGTGATGGAGTTCCGGGTGGTCTCGTTGCCGGCGACCGCCAGCAGGATGACGAAGAAGCCGAACTCGTCGTCGGAGAGCTTGTGGCCGTCGATGTCGGCCTCCACCAGCTTGGTGACGAGGTCCTCCCCGGGATTCTTGGCCCGGTCCGCGGCCATCTGCATGCCATACATGATCAGCTCGACGGACGCGGTGATGGCGTCGTTGCTCGCGAACTCGGGATCCTGGTCGCCGACCATTTCGTTGGACCAGTGGAACAGCTTCTTACGGTCTTCCTGCGGCACGCCCATCAGCCCGGCGATGGCCTGCAGCGGCAGCTCGCAGGACACTTGTTCGACGAAGTCGCCCGACCCCTCGGCGGCGGCCGTCTCGACGATGCGGCGCGCGCGCTCGCGGAGATCCTCGCGCAGCCGCTCGACGGACCGGGGGGTGAAGGCCCGCGAGATGATCTTGCGCAGCCGCGTGTGCTGCGGCGCGTCCATGTTTAGCAGGACGAACTTGCCCCGCTCCACCTGTTCGCCGACCGTGCCGTCCTTGTACCGGGGCAGGGCGGTCTTCTGCAAGCTGGAGAAGACGTCGCTGCGCAGGGAGATCTCCTTGACGTCCTTGTGCTTGGTCACCACCCAGAAGCCGCCGTCGTCGAACCCTCCCGCGCCGAGTGGCTGTTCGTTCCACCAGATCGGGGCGACCTTGCGCATCTCGGCGAGTTCTTCGATCGGCAGCCGCTCCGCGTAGATGTCCGGATCGGTGAAGTCGAACCCGGTCGGCAGGTTGGGGACAGGTGTGGCGGTCTGCTCTGACAAGGCCCACTCCTCGAAACGAAGTCGTCTAGTCCTTCTTGTGCAAATAAACCATTGCCACACCACGGATGGGAAGCATCCGGGCCAGATCCCCGCGCTGAAACTGCAACGTGTTCAGTTGCGGTGAGTTCCGGGCGCCCGCCGGGTCTGCATGACGAACGCACTCACCGACGGAAGGCATGGCGTCATGCGCATCGTTCTGAACGACTTCATGAGCCTCGACACGGTGGTACAGGCCCCGGGCGCGCAAGGGGAGGATCCCGGGCGGGGGTTCGCGCACGTGAGCGTTCTCGTCTGCAACTACCGGCGCGCGTAGGCCGACACGTGGGCCGATACGAAGGGATCTTGTGGCTCGCGGCCCACTCGATATGCTTTGGTGCAGGTCACAGGCGGCTGTTCGCAGCCGACACTCGGGGCCGGGTGACATCGAGGCGAAGGGTGGACCATGATTCGCGAACTTCTCGCCACCGCGGCGGTGGCCGGCGGCGCGATCGGCCTGGCGCCGTGCGCGGCGGCCGACCCGCACTACGACGGCGACGTGCCCGGCATGAATTACCAGGCGTCGCTTGGGGCGCCGTGCGACAACTACGAGCACTTCATCTTCGGCCGCGGCCCCAGCGGACAGGCCGAAGCCTGCCACTTCCCGCCCCCCAACCAGTTCCCCGCGGCCACCACCGGCTACTGGGTAATGTCCTACCCGCTGTACGGGGTGCAGCAGGCCGGCGCCAAGTGCCCGGGCCCGCAGTCGGCGGCACAATCGGATGCCGGGCTGCCGATGCTGTGCCTGGGCGATCGGGGCTGGCAGGAGGGCTGGTTCACCGGCGCGGGCTTCTTCCCACCGGCCGGCTGACCGGCTGAGCCATGACCGGCAGTCAGCCCGCCCAGGCCCTGGTTCCGCGCTGGCTGAATTTCGTCCTCGCATCGGACCGCGCCGGATCCGCCTGGTACGTCGGGCTGGGGTTCTTCTTCGCGCCGGTGCTCGCCGTGGTGTCGCCGTGGCCCGGGGTGACCGCCGCGCTCTGGGTCATCATCGGGTTGGCCGCGTTCTGGCTCGGCCTGCTCGGCATCGCGATGGCCGTCGGGCTGGCAAGGATCCTGCGGTCGGGCGCCGAAATCCCCGAAGACTACTGGCGCACCCTGGTGCATTACTGAGGTGCCCAGTCGCGTCTAGAGTCGTTACCGACGGCCGTGCAAACAGCAAGGAGAGTGCGATGGGCTTCAACCCGAAAGATGCAGTCGACGCCGCCCGAGACATCGCAACCAATGCGGTCGAAAAGGCCTCGGACATCGTCGAACACGCCAGCGACATCATCCGGGGTGACGTCGCCGGCGGCGCCAGCGGCATCGTCCAAAACTCGATCGACATCGGCACCTACGCGGTGGACCGTGCAAAAGAGGTCTTCACGGGCAAGGACGAGCTGGGCGACGAGTAATCACCCAGCTCGTCCTTGCCGAGTTCGCCCTTGACTAGACGGAGGCGGCGGCCTCGTTCAGCTCGTCGAGCCTGTTCGTCGCCTCGAGGTATTCCTGCACCCACCGCTCGATGACGGTCGCCGTCTTCTCCACCTTGGTGAACTGACCGACAACTTGGCCGACCGGGTTGAACGCGACGTCGACGGACTCGTTGGGGTACCGGTTGGTGGCGCGCACCGCCATCCCGGAAACCATGTACTGCAACGGCATTCCGAGCGGCTTCGGGTTGTCCGGCTGCTCCCACGCCTCGGTCCAGTCGTTACGCAGCATGCGGGCCGGCTTCCCGGTGAACGACCGGCTGCGGACCGTGTCGCGGCTGCCCGCCTTAACGTACGCCTGCTGCTGAACCGGGGTGTTCGACGACTCCTCGACCATCAGCCACTGCGAGCCCGTCCACGCCCCCTGGGCGCCCAGCGCCAACGCCGCCGCGATCTGCTGGCCGCTGCCGATGCCCCCGGCCGCCAACACCGGCACCGGGGCGACCTCCTTGACCACCTGCGGCCACAACACGATCGAGCCCACCTCGCCGCAGTGACCGCCCGCCTCGCCGCCCTGGGCGATGATGATGTCCACACCGGCGTCGGCGTGCTTACGGGCCTGCGACGGCGAGCCGCACAGCGCCGCCACCTTGAGTCCGGCGTCGTGGATGTGCTTGATCATGTCGGCCGGGGGAGTCCCGAGCGCGTTGGCGATCATCTTTACCTTCGGATGCTTCAACGCCACCTCGACCTGAGGGGTGGCGGTCGCCTCGGTCCAGCCGAGCAACTGCAGACTGTCGCCGTCGCTGTCCTCAACGGGCACGCCGTGGTCGGCGAGGATCTTCTTGCCGAAGTCGAGGTGTTCCTGCGGCACCATCTTGCGCAGCGTGTCGGCAAGCTCCTCGGCCGACAGGTGCGAGTCCATGCCTTCGTACTTGTTCGGGATGACGATGTCGACCCCGTAGGGGTGGTCGCCGATGTTCTCGTCGATCCAGTTGAGCTCGATCTCCAGTTGCTCGGGCGTGAAGCCCACCGCGCCGAGCACGCCGAATCCGCCGGCCTTGCTGACGGCCACCACGACATCGCGGCAGTGGGTGAACGCGAAGATGGGGAACTCGATACCAAGCTCATCGCAGATCGCGGTGTGCATGCCTACTCCTGAGACGGTCGCGGACGGGAATTGAAACGTGTTCTAGTTTAGTACGCGCCCGGTTGACGTGGCCAGCCCGCCCGGCACCGCGATTCGGCACTAACGCGATTCGGCACTCACGCCATTTGGTCCGGCGACATTTGGTCCGGCGACATTTCGCAAGGCGCCGGCTTCGCCCGACGCGCCAAGACTTGTTGTATTTGTGTCAAATATCCGGCGCCTCCGACTAATATCCGCGTATCGCTTTTCGCGCCGATCGCCCACGGGACACATTGGAGGTATTGGGATGTCATTCGTCGTTGCGGTACCCGATCTGGTAGCACAGGCGGCCGAGAATGTGGCCGGCATCGGCACATCGCTGAGTGCAGCCAACGCGGCGGCCGCGGGCTCGACCACCGGATTGCTGGCGGCCGCGAACGACGAAGTGTCGACGGCGATCGCGGCCCTGTTCTCCGGCCATGGCGCGGAGTTTCAGGCCCTTAGTGCCCAGGCGGAAGCGTTTCACACGCAATTCGTCCAGGCCCTTTCCGGCGTCGGCGGCGCATACGCGGCCACCGAGGCTGCCAATGCGTCGCCCCTACAGACCTTCGAGCAAACGATCCTGGGTGCGATCAATGCGCCCACGCAGCAGATTCTCGGGCGTCCGCTGATCGGCAACGGCACCAATGGCGCCGCGGGAACGGGACAGGCCGGCGGGGCCGGCGGGCTGTTGATCGGCAACGGCGGCACGGGCGGCTCGGGCGCCGCCGGGCAGGCGGGCGGTGCGGGCGGTGCCGCCGGATTGTTCGGGTTCGGCGGCACCGGTGGAGCGGGGGGAACGGGCGCGGCGGGCGGCAGCGGCGGCACCGGGGGCTGGCTGTGGGGCAATGGCGGTACCGGCGGGGCGGGCGGCACTGGCGGCGGGGCCGGCGGTGCCGGCGGCAACGCGGTACTGCTCGGGTTCGGCGGCGCGGGCGGCCATGGGGCGGACGCCGTCGGCGCCGGCAACGGCGGAACAGGCGGGGCGGGTGGCGCCGGCGGCTTCCTCTCCGCGGTCGGCGGGGCGGGTGGCGCCGGCGGTGACGCGACGACCGGGACGGGCGGCGCCGGGGGCGCCGGCGGCACCGGCCAGGGACTCTTCTTCGGCTTCGGCGGGGAAGGCGGGCACGGTGGCGCCGCCACGCTCGGAACCGGCGGGGCCGGTGGGGCCGGCGGCGACGGTGTCGCCCGCAGCCCCTTCGGGATTGACTTGGGCGTCGGCGGGAACGGGGGCATCGGTGGCGACACGACCTCTGGAGTCGCGGGCGCCGGCGGCGCCGGGGGTAACGCGATAGCGCCCGGCCTTGCCGCGATCGACTTCGCGCACGCCGGCACCGGCGGCGCCGGCGGCGCCACCGTCACCGGGACCGGCGGGATCGGTGGGGCCGGCGGGACCGCTGCAGGCGCCGATCTCATCGGCTGGGGCGTCGCTTCCGGCGGGGCCGGCGGGACGGGCGGGGCCGCCAGCGGGGCCGGCGGCATCGGGGGCGCTGGCGGCCACGGAGGCACCGGTGCCGACCTCGTAGGCATCGGCGGCGGTGGCGCGGGCGGGGCGGGCGGCGCGTCCGCACTGGGCGCCGGCGGCGCCGGTGGAACCGGCGGCGACGGCGTTGGGTTCCAGGCCGGCATTGGTGGCGCCGGCGGGCACGGCGGCAACGCTCCGACGGGCACAGGCGGCCACGGCGGCGACGGCGGCGGCGGCCTCGGATTCCTGGGCGGCGGCGGCAACGGCGGCGACGCCGGCACGGGCGTCGGACCCGCCAATGGCGGCAACGGCGGCAACGCCGGGCTCATTTTCAACGGCCAGTACAACCCGTCGATCGTCGGGGAGGGTGGCAACGGCGGCAACGGCGTGAACGGCGGAACCGGCGGAACCGGCGGCCTGGGCGGTGGCCTGGCGGGCTCGCCGGGCAAGCCCGGATCGTAGTTCTGGAACGTGTCCTAGTCGCGCCGGGATAGCGGGTCTCAGCCGCGGTCGCGTGACCGCGGGACGTCTCGGCGCAGACCGGATCCGCGTAGCGGGACAACTCCTGCCACTTTGGTCAGGCGTTCGATACGGCGAGGGGAGTCCGTTGTCTCGTGTTTCCCCTTCGCTTCGCCTCGGTTGGCCGTCGCAAGTGAGCTCGTGCAAGCAAGCTTGTCGGTCTGCCATCTGCTTCGCTGAAGCCTGAGGCGCCGCGCGGGCCCCTTGCGCGGCAGCACGTTATTCGCCGACGACACGGCGATGCCGTGCCGCGGCGGGCTATTGATCCACGACGTCGCCAGCGGGTACGGTTGTGTTGCCAATTACGAAACTGCACGTAGCGTAATTGCCGCCGTTCACCGAGAGGACTCACTCGATGCGCAGCGCCTATGCCGGCGTCCCCTTCACCACGTCCACGGCGGAAATCGAGGCCGCCCTCGCGGATGTCAGCATCCCAACGCTCCTGCTCTCGCTCGTCCACATCACCGGCGACCCGCGATTCATCCGCGAGTTCAAGCAGATGGGCATCTTCCTCAACGAGATCCAGGGATTCATGTCCGAGGAGGACAAGGCCCGTGCCCGCGCCGCGGCCCTACCCGTCATCGCCAATTATCGGGACCGCGGTTGCCCCGAGCCCAAGCCACTCAGCCTCGACCTCATCCGCGAAATGATGGACTGGGCGGCCTGCGAACACGTCGGCGACGATTACCTGCCCCTCATCCTGGAGGAGATGGACCTCGACGGCGTCGACCCGCGCCGCCCGCCGGCCCTTCCGGCCGCCAGCGCGGCCGACACACCGGTCCTGGTGGTCGGCTGCGGCGAATCCGGCATTCTGGCCGGAATCCGACTCAAGCAGGCCAACATCCCCTTCACCATCGTGGAGAAGAACGCCGGCCCGGGCGGAACATGGTGGGAGAATAGCTATCCCGGTGCCCGCGTCGACGTGGCGAACCACTTCTATTGCTACAGCTTCGAACCCAACAACGACTGGACTCATTTCTTCGCCGAGCAGCACGAGTTGCAGGACTACTTCACCCGAGTCATGGACAAACACGACCTGGCCGAACACGTGCGGTGGAACACGGAGGTGCTGGCCGCGGAGTGGGTCGACGAGGACGCCACCTGGAGCGTCCGGCTGCGCGACGCCGCGGGCCGGACCAGCACGGTGCGAGCCCGGGCCCTGATCACGGCGGTCGGTCAGCTGAACCGGCCCTTCGTTCCCGAATTCGACGGCGCGGACACCTTCGAGGGACCGTCGTTTCACTCCGCCGCGTGGGACCACTCCGTCGATCTGACCGGCAAGCGGGTGTCGCTCGTCGGCGCCGGCGCCAGCGGATTCCAGATCGCCCCCGCCATCGCCCCGGAAGTTGCGCACCTCACCGTGTTTCAGCGGACCGCACAGTGGATGTTCCCCAACCCGATGTACCACGACGAGGTTGGCGAAGGGATGCGCTGGGCGATGCGACACCTGCCGTTCTACGGACGGTGGTATCGCTTCCTGGTGCTCTGGCCGGGCTCCGACAAGGGTCTGGACGCCGCGGAAAGCGACCCCGACTATGCCGACCAGGAGCACGCCGTCAGCGACATCAATGCCGCCGCCCAGATGATGTTCTCCCAGTGGATCACCAGCCAGGTCGGCGCAGGGGACGAGCTGCTCGGCAAGGTGCTGCCCGACTATCCGGCCTGCGGCAAGCGCACCCTGCAAGACAACGGCAGCTGGCTGCAAACCCTGCAGCGCGACAACGTCGACCTGGTTCGCACCCCGATCGAAAAGATCACCCCGCGCGGCATCATCACCGAAGATGGTGTGACGCATGACGCCGACGTCATTGTGTACGCCACCGGTTTTCGGCACACCGACGTTCTGTGGCCGCTGAGGATCACCGGCCGCGACGGGGTCGACCTGCGCGAGCTCTGGGGGAGCCGGCCCTACGCCTACCTCGGGATCACCGTGCCGAAGTTCCCCAACCTGTTCATCATCTACGGGCCCGGGACCCATCTGGCGCACGGGGGCAGCTTGATCTTTCAGTCCGAACTGCAGATGCGCTACATCGACCAGTGCCTGGCGCGGCTGGCCGAGCGCGACGTGCACTCGCTGGAACCGAAACCCGAGGCCGCCGCCGACTGGCACGAGCGCATGCAGACGCGGATCAAGAAGATGGTGTGGTCGCACCCGGCGGTCAAGCATTCGTACTTCAAGAACGCCGACGGTGAGATCCATACGGTCAGCCCGTGGCGACTCACCGAGTACTGGGCCGACGTGCGCGAGCCCGACTGGTCCCAATTCGTTCTCCGGCAAGCCAAGTGAGGAGCCGGACATGCGCACCGTAGTCGTCGACGGCCCCCATAGCGTCCGCGTCGACACCCGCCCCGACCCGGCGCTGCCAGGGCCCGGCGGGGCCATCGTCGAGGTCACCGCTGCCGGCATCTGCGGGTCGGACCTGCATTTCTACGAGGGCGACTTTCCCCTCGGCGAGCCGATGCCGCTCGGCCACGAGGCGGTGGGCACGGTCGCCGAGGTCGGCCCGGACGTGCGCACGGTCGCGGTCGGCGATCAGGTGCTGGTGTCGTCCGTCACCGGGTGCGGCGCCTGCCCCGGCTGCGCCACACGCGATCCGGTGACGTGCCACAGCGGTTTCCAGATCTTCGGCGGCGGCGTGCTGGACGGCGCGCAGGCCGACCTGCTCGCCGTGCCGGCGGCGGACTTCCAGCTGCTTAAAACGCCGGAAGGCATCAGCACGGAGCAGGCGCTGCTGCTCACCGACAACCTCGCGACCGGATGGGCGGGCGCCCGGCGCGCCGACATCCCGCTCGGCGGCACAGTAGCGGTGATCGGACTGGGCGCGGTCGGCCTCTGTGCGGTGCGCAGCGCGCTCTTCCAGGGGGCCGCACAGGTATTCGCCGTCGATCGGGTAGACGGCCGGCTGGACCGCGCCGCCCGCTGGGGAGCCACCCCCGTCACCCCGCCCGCGGTCGAGGCGATCCTGGCGGCCACCGGCGGGCGCGGGGCCGACGCCGTGATCGACGCCGTCGCCACCGACGCGTCCATGACCGACGCGCTCAGCGCGGTGCGGGCAGGGGGGACCGTGTCGGTCGTCGGCGTGCACGACCTGCAGCCGTTCCCTCTTCCCGCGCTGAGTTGCCTGATCCGCAGCATCACCCTGCGGATGACCACGGCGCCCGTGCAACGCACTTGGCCGGAGCTGGTTCCGCTGCTTCAGTCGGGCCGGCTCGACGTCGACGGAATCTTCACCACCACACTGCCCCTGGAGGAGGCGGCGAAGGGCTATGCGACGGCGGCCTTGCGGTCCGGCGACGACGTGAAGGTCCTGCTGAGGCCCTAGACGCGCCTAGACGCCCGGCTCTTCGCGGCGGACGTGTCTGGCCAACGACCGCACCCGTCTGACCGGACCGCGCCGGCCGGAGGCCAGACACATCACCGGCCAACCGTGCGCGGCGGCCGCCGCCGCCAGCCCGGCCCGCGGGTTCACCGGTCGCGGAAACCCGACGAGCGACATCGACGCCGCGTCCTCGTCCCCGTCGGCATAGAAATAACTCTGCTGAACGGCAACGCGATTGTCGGCGCAGAACTGACCCACCGCGGCGGCCTTCGTTACACCCCACACGATCGGCCGGACCACCCCGCCCGTCAGGCGACCGTCCCCGTCCAGCTCGAAATGATTGCACTGCACGTTGGCGATCCCGAGGAAGCGGGCGACCGGCAACGCCTGGATGGACAGCGCCGACGAACTCAGCACGATGGTGTGGCCGCGCCGCTGATGGGCCTGGACGACTTCGTGCATGTGGGCGTACAGCCGCGACGCCACCCGCTCGACGAACAGCCGCTCACCCAACTCGTCGAGATCGGCGAGGCTTTCGCCCCGCAGGTAACCGGCGGCGCGGACGATGAGGCGCTCGAATTCGAGGCGGCCGAATCGGTACCGCAGCGCGGCGTCGAGCACGCCGAGCAACTCCCCAATTCCGGCCTGGCGCCGCCTGATCCGATCGCCGACATGGATGGCCGCGGTGAACCCCTCGACCAAAGTGCCATCGAGGTCGAAGAATGCGCCGATCCCTGGCCTGGGTGGGCTTGCCCCGACCTCCGCCAGGGCATCGGCGGGGGAAAGCCTGGTGATCATCGCGTCGCCGTGATGTACTGCGAATGCATGAAGCTGTCGATCTTGACGTCAACCTCCGGCGGGGTCAGGCCGTAGCCGGCCTGCAAATCCAGTGTGCTGCGGACGGGTTCGACGGTCCAGCCGTGCGTGGCGAGCCGCTCGGCGGGCTCGGTCTCCGGCTCGTACGTCAACGCCGAGAAATCGACGCCACCCGACACATTCACGCCGGGATGATCGGCTTCCAGAGCGGCGAGCCGGTCGTGGTCCAGGCGTGAACCCAACGCGCCGATCGCAATTCGGCTGCCGGGCGCGCTGAGTCCGCTGATCCGGGCGAAGAGTGTGCTCTGGGCGTCGTCGGTCAGGTAGGGGAGCACCCCCTCGACCGACCAGGCGCTGGGGCGCTCCACGTCGAACCCGGCCGCCTCCAGCGCACGCGACCAGTCGGTGCGCAGGTCCGCCCCGACGCCGACCCGGCGGGCCTTCGGCTCGGCGCCCCGCTCGCCCAGCACCTGGGCCTTGAACTCCAGGACCTTGGGCAGGTCGAGTTCAAAAACCGTTGCGCCGGAAGGCCAATCAAGGCGGTAGGCGCGGGAATCGAGGCCGGCCGCGACGATCACCGCCTGCCGGATGCCCGCGTCACCGGCGGCGATGAAGAAGTCGTCGAAGAACCGGGTCTGCGCGCCGTAGAGGCGTGGGAACGCCGTCTCCCCCTCGGAGGTTCCCGGATTGGCGAGGACGCCCTCCAGGTACGGATCCCGTGATGCGGCGATGAAAAGCTTTGCGTAATCGTCACGGACGAGCGGCTGCGGGCTTGCGGCGTGCAGCGCGCGCCACCCCGCGACGAGGAGGGCGGTGTAGCCGACGCCGCTGACGATGTCCCACGAGTCGTCGTCGGACCGCAGAGTCCCGAATTCAGGTGTGGCGCTCAAATCGGCCCCTCTCACTACCGTCACTGGTAGCAACAAGGTACCTGCAGCGGCGCGCTCACACCTCGAGAAACACCGTCACCGGCCCGTCGTTGACCAGCTCCACCTGCATGTTCGCCCCGAACACGCCCGTCTCCACGTCGGCTCCGAGGTCCCGCAAGGCATCCGCGAACGCGGAGACCAGCGGCTCGGCCACCGCGCCAGGGGCCGCGGCATTCCAGGACGGCCGGCGGCCCTTCGCGGTGTCGGCGTACAGCGTGAACTGGCTGACCACCAGGATCGGCGCGCCCACGTCGGCCGCGGACCGCTCATCGGCGAGAATCCGTAAATACCAGAGCTTTTCGGCGAGCCGGCGAGCCTTAGCGGGGTCGTCGCTGTGGGTGACCCCGACGAAGGCGAGCAGACCCTGCCGCTCCGGCCGGATCGCGCCCACCACCCGGCCTCCCACACTGACCTCCGCCGACGACACCCGCTGCACCAGAACCCGCATGGCCCTCGATGCTGCCAGGACCGCTGGGTACGCTCGTCAGGTGTCCGTACTCGTCGCGTTTTCCGTCACCCCGCTCGGCGTGGGAGAGGGGGTGGGCGAGCTCGTTGCCGAAGCGGTTCGGGTGGTTCGGGCTTCCGGCCTGCCCAACAAGACCGATTCGATGTTCACCGAGATCGAAGGCGAGACCTGGGAAGAAGTGATGGCCATCGTGCAACGCGCGGTCGAGGCCGTGGCGGCGCACGCGCCCAGGGTCAGCACGGTGATCAAGGTGGACCAGCGAGCCGGAACCCACGACGCGATGACGGGGAAGGTGGCGTCCGTCGAGCGCTACCTGTCCGAGCGTGAGGCCGCATCCGCGCCCGGAACCGACCAGTAGGCTCGTCCCGGTGAGCGCACGCGCAGGCATCGTCGTCACCGGAACCGAGGTCCTCACCGGACGCGTCCAAGACGCCAACGGCCCGTGGATCGCCGACCGCCTTCTGGAGCTGGGCGTCGAGCTGGCGCACATCACCATCTGCGGCGACCGTCCCGCCGACATCGAGGCGCAGCTGCGGTTCCTGGCCGACGAGGGCGTGGACCTGATCGTCACCAGCGGCGGCCTGGGCCCCACCGCCGACGACATGACCGTCGAGGTCGTCGCCCGGTTCTGCGGCCGCGACCTCATCCTCGACGCCGAAACCGAGGGCAAGATCGCCGAGATCCTCAAGAAGATGATGGCGCGCAACCCGGCTTTCAGCTCTGCCGACTTCGACGCCGTCCGGGCCGCCAACCGCAAGCAGGCAATGGTCCCGGCGGGGGCCGAGGTGCTCGACCCGGTCGGCACCGCGCCGGGTGTCGTCGTTGCGGGCAAACCGACCGTCATCGTGCTTCCCGGGCCGCCGCGCGAGCTGCAGCCCATGTGGCACACGGCGATCCAGACGGAAGCCGCGCAGCGGGCGATCGCCGCCCGAACCGTGTACGAGCAGAAGATGATTCGCATGTTCGGTCTGCCCGAGTCCGGTCTGGCGGAGACGCTACGCGGCGCCGAGCGGGCCATCCCCGGCTTCGAGCGGCTCGAGATCACCACCTGCCTGCGGCGCGGCGAGGTGGAGATCGTGACGCGCTACGAGCCCGCTGTTGCCGAAGCAGCCGACGCCTATGCGCGGCTGACGGAGCTCCTGCGCGACCAGCACGGCCATCAGATCTTCTCCGAGGATGGCTCCAGCATCGACGAGCTGGTCGCGCGGCTGCTGGACGGTCGGCGCATCGCGACGGCGGAATCCTGCACCGCGGGGCTGGTGGCGGCGCGCCTGACCGACCGGGCCGGTTCGTCCGCCTACGTCGCGGGCGGTGTGGTGGCCTATTCGAACGAGGCCAAGACCGAGCTGCTCGGGGTGGACCCAGACCTGATCGAGCGGCACGGCGCGGTCTCCGAGCCGGTCGCCGAGGCGATGGCCGCGGGGGCGTTGCGGCGCTTCGGCGCAGACACCGCCGTCGCGATCACCGGCATCGCCGGCCCGGGCGGTGGGACACCCGAAAAGCCGGTGGGGACCGTGTGTTTCACGGTCCGGCTCGCCGACGGCCGCGGCGACACGCGGACGCTGCGCCTGCCCGGCAACCGATCCGACGTCCGCGAGCGCTCGACCACGGTCGCCATGCACCTGTTGCGGCGGACCTTGAGCGGCGCCAAGTAGCCTCACTTGGCCGCGGCTGGCAGAAAAGCGCTTTCACCGGTCCCAAAACGAATTCCGGTGGCGTCCTTGCCGATCAGCGTCAGGCACGCCACCGCGATCAGCACCGGCACGATCGTCGCCGCCAGCGCGAAGGGATAGCCGTGCGACTCGGCGAGGCGCTCCTGGATGGGCAGGTTGAATGCCGCCAGGAGGTTGCCCAATTGATACGTCACGCCCGGGTAGAGACCGCGGATGGCGTCCGGGGACATCTCGGTCAGGTGCGCGGGGATCACACCCCAGGCGCCCTGCACGCATAGCTGCATCAGGAACGAGCCCAGACAGAGCATCGCGGCGGTGCGCGAGTATGCGAAAAGCGGCACAATCGGCAGGCCCAGCAACGCGCAGAAGATGATCGTGTAGCGGCGGCTGAAGCGTTGCGACAGCGTGCCGAAGAACAGGCCGCCGGCGATCGCGCCGAGGTTGTAGACGATGATGATCAACTTCACGGTCGCGCTGGACAGGCCGGCGCCGTGGTTCGCGGTCGACGTCAGGAAGGTCGGGTAGACGTCCTGGGTGCCGTGGCTCATCCAGTTGAAGGCCGTCATCAGCAACACCAGGTAGACGAACCGGCGGATGATCTTCGCGTCGCGCAGCACGTCGCGGATCCTGGTGCTGGTGAGCTTCATCCGGTCCTGGGCCGCCTCCCACACCTCGGACTCCTCCACCCGGTAGCGGATGATCAGGCTGATCAGAGCGGGGATGATGCTGAGCGCGAACAGCCAGCGCCACGAGAGCCCGAGCCAGTTCATCACCACCAGCGACGCGACGCTGGCCAACAGGTAGCCGAAGGCGTAGCCCTCTTGCAGCAGCCCGGAGAAGAATCCGCGCCGCTCGACGGGGACCTTCTCCATGGCGAGCGCGGCGCCCAGCCCCCATTCGCCGCCCATGCCGATCCCATACAGCAACCGCAGGATCACCAGCACGGTGAAGTTGGGTGCGAACGCACAGAGGAACCCGACGACGGAATAGAACATGACGTCGACCATCAGCGGCAGGCGCCGGCCGACGCGGTCGGCCCAGAGCCCGAACAGGAGCGCCCCCACGGGTCGCATGATCAGCGTGGCCGTCGTGACGAATGCGACCTCGGCCTTGCTGTGGTGGAACGTCTTCGCGATGTCGGCGTAGACGAGCACCACGATGAAGTAATCGAAGGCATCCATCGTCCAGCCCAATAACGCGGCGACGAACGAGTTCCGCTGATCGGCGTTCAACTTCTGTCTGGGGCTTGGCTTCTTTGCACGGGTCACGTCAGCATCGTTGCAGTACCGAGCGTGATAGCGCGAGAGTAAGTTTCGGATACCTGCGGATTATCGACGCGGACGGGCACGTCGCGGAGAACGCCTCGCTCGCGACCGAAGCGATCAAGCGCTGACCGCAACGCATCAGGCCGGTCGCCGACGGCAGCAGGTTGACGTTCGGGGGTCGCAACTACCCGGAGGACCGCGGCCCGGGGGCGGGCTGCCCTCCGCAGCTGGGCGCCGACTTCATCATGTTCGCCAGCGATTACCCCCACTCGGACGGCGAATGGCC
Organism: Mycobacterium sp. 050134; assembly: GCF_036409085.1. Taxonomy (NCBI): domain Bacteria; kingdom Bacillati; phylum Actinomycetota; class Actinomycetes; order Mycobacteriales; family Mycobacteriaceae; genus Mycobacterium; species Mycobacterium sp. 050134. The sequence continues at coordinate 140,842 of NZ_JAZGLV010000009.1, read as the reverse complement.
GGAAAGCACCAAGCACCTGCGCACGCGCACCGACATCAGCGAGGACGCCAGCGAAAAGATCGGCGGGCGCAACGCGCAGCGCTTCTACAATCTGAACTGACCGCGACGCTCACGTCGGCGCGACCCGAGTGGCAGGATCTTTCCACATGGGCCCCTTTCTGATCCGCGCCGCATTGACCGGCTTCGCGCTGTGGTTAGTCACCCTCTTCGTGCACGGCATGAGCTTCGTAGGCGGCGACACGAAGCTCGAGAGAGCGGGCATCATCTTCGTCGTCGCGGTGATCTTCGGCCTGGTCAACGCGTTCATCAAGCCGGTGGTCCAGCTCTTGTCAATCCCGCTGTATATCCTGACCCTGGGCCTGTTCCATGTCGTCGTCAACGCGTTGATGCTGTGGATCACCGCCCGGATCACGACCCACACCACCCACTGGGGGCTGCAGATCGACCACTTCTGGTGGACCGCGATCTGGGCCGCGATCGTGTTGTCGATTGTGAGCTGGGTGCTGTCGCTGATCGTCCGCGACGTCAGCCGCCGCTAGCGAGCCCGGCTTCGACGAGCCGCGTCACTTCGCGGGCGCAGCCCCACGACAGGGTGACGCCGTTGCTGCCGTGCCCGTAGTTGTGCACGCACCGGGACCGCCCGAGGGGCTCCGCCTCCACTCGCACCGACGGGCGGTCCGGGCGCAAGGCCGTGATCGTCTCGATGGTGCCGGCGTCGCCAAGTCGGGGCTCGATCCGCCGGCACCGCCGCAGGATCCGCTCGGTGATCTCGGGGTCCGGGGTGGTGTCCCAACGGTCGGGGATGCCGATCCCGCCGCACACCACGCGCCGCGGGTGGGGGAAGTAGCAGACCCACTCGGGACCGTGATGCAGCTCCAGGCACAGTTGCCGCAGGCCGGGATTGGTCAGGACGACGTGTTGGCCGAAGACCGGCCGCAGCGTCTGATCACCCGTGAACGCGCGGGCGCCGAGGCCCGCGCAGTTGACGACGACGGGCGCGACGCCGGCCGCCTCGCCGAGCGACCGCACCTCGTGCGCCTCGACCTCGCAGCCCGCAGCGACCAGCCGCCGCGTGAGGTAGCCGAGGTACTGCGGCATGTCGATCATCGGCAGGGTGGCGCGATGGGCGGCGGCGAAGCCCTCGGGAACGTCAGACGGGTCGGCCGCGCGCAGCTCGGGGATCAGGCCGATCCCGGACCATTCCGCCTCGTCGCCCGTCAACCCGCCGGCGATCAGTGCCGGCGCCATCCGCACGCCGGTGTCGGGCTCGTCGGCCAGCTCGCGGAACACCCGCAGGGAGTGCTCGCTCCACCGCAGCGTCTTCGCGCAGCCCGGACGCGGCGGTGCCCACACCGCGCCCGCCACCGCCGAGGTCGTTTGCCGCCCGACGGCGGCGGACCACACCCGCACCGGCCGGCCCGCCTCGGCGAGGCAGATCGCCGACGTCAGACCGCTGACGCCCGCGCCGATCACGACGATCTGCGGGGCATCGGGCACGGCGGCGGAGCTCCCGTCAGGAGTGGGGCGGTTGCTGGCCGTTCTGGCCGCCGAGCAGCCCGTTGAGGATGCCGAGCGTGCCCTGCACGCCAGGCGGCGGTGTGGTGGGCGGGGGGACGGCGTCGGGCGTCAGCTGCCAGGGCTGGCAGCCCGATGTCTTGAACGATTTGTCGGTCGCCTCGATCTGCACCACCTGCGACTTCTTGGTCATGGCGTTGTCGATCAGGTTGCCGTCGGGATTGCCGAGTCGCTTCCAGTAGCAGGTGCCGCTGCCGGCCGGCCCCGCCGTGCTGTAGATGCCGGGCGCGATATCGGTGCCGACCGCGAAGGTGCCGTCATGGTCGATGGTCGTCTTAGGGGCGTCGGGCGCCGGGGTGGGGTCCGGGTCCGCGCCGGCGACGCCCGCCGCTCCCGCCCAGCCAGCCACCATCGCCCCCGCGACGGTCACCTTTGCCGCCAACACTGCCCTCGACCACATAAAACATCAGCGTACCGGGGTGGGGCGGGTGGGTGCATCCTCGCTTCGGGGCGGAGGCGACGGCACACGGGCGCGGCGCGCCGTTTCCCGTCACGCACCGGCGGGTACTTCTGCGCAATGGTGTGGCTGGCCGTGATGCTCGCCGTCGAGGGCGCGGCGTTGTTCGTCGTCGGATTCGTCGCCAACACCTACGCCTACGGCGCCGGCATACCCCGCATCGCCGGCGTCATGCTCGACAAGGAAGCCGGCCGCGACGACCAGCTGACCGCGCTCGGGTCGCTCTGCGTGCTGGCCGCGGTGGTGGCGGGCGTCGGCGCCGTGGTCGCCTTGCTGGCCGCCGTCGCCTGAGCCCGCCAGCACTCATTTCACGTCGACATCGCCCCAGCGCGGAGTGGAGGGATCGCTGTGGGGTCCGTTACCGGCCACGGTGGGGTCGGGGACGTCGTAGCGGGCCCACCCGGCGCTGGCGCCCAACCCACCGGTCCCGATTCCCGACGCCTTCAAAACCGTGATGGAGGTGAGTGGGTGCGGGGAATGCCATCCCTCCGACGTCGCCGGTGGCGCTGGGCGCGAATGGCCGTTGCTGTGCGGTGCGGGGCGGGTGCCGCTCGGGCACGACATGTCGGCTGGAAGTTGTGAGAGGACCTCGGGGGCAACGTTGGCTCGCGCCGCGTCGGACGCGAGACAGTCGGGACATCGGCCCCAGAAGGTGACCTCGGCCTCGTCCACCTCGAAGCCGTTCGCCGCGCCGGAGGCGAGGCAGGGCGCCTCCCTGGCCGCACAATCGACGTCGGCAATCGCCCCACACGTACGGCAGACAACGTGGTGGTGGTTGTCGCCCACCCGAGTCTCGTAGCGCCAGGCGGAACCCGGGGGCTGAACCCGGCGCAGCAAACCTACATTGGTCAACGCGTGCAGCACGTCGTACACGGCCTGCCGGGAGACGTCCGGCAGGCCACCGCGAACCAACCGGATGATGGTGTCGGTGTCGGAGTGCGGATTCGTGTGCACCGCGTGCAGGACCGCGATTCGCGGGCGGGTGATGCGGAGGTCGGCTCCGCGCAGTCGTGCCGAGAAATCCGCCACCGAGGACGCCTGCACGAAAGCCCAATCTTTTCTGGAGCTAGTCAAGCCTACGCCCCTTTCCTTAGATCCGCGGAAGGCGCCGGCGCTGCCGCAGGCAGGAGCTTCATGGGATGGAACCTAGTGTCATGGCGCAGCCAAGGCTAGGGCCAATAGACTCTCGCCGTCGCAAATTGACCGAAATAATTTAGCGCCGCGCGCGATCGGACTATGACCGCCGGTCATGCGACTTTGATTGAGCGCCAACCACTTATATCGTCTACATAACTACGGGCTCGGCGCCGGGCGAAATACATTGCTAATGAATGGGTTCAGGCAAGCCGTCGAATCCGGCCGGCGAATTTGAGCGCGTGCTCGTACGTCTTGAGGTTGTCGCGGGAAATCTTGGCGTGGGCGGGGCGCTCAAACAAGAAGCGCAGCACCGGGTTGTAGGCGTGGTAGGTCTCGTGAAACGTCAGGACGGTCGTTCCCGAGCAACTGCTGGAGCTGCTCCGCAGCCACATCCCTCCGAAACACCGGGCCCGCGGTACCTGGATGCACGACGTGCTCGACATGCGCGACCAATGGAACAGCCGGCTGCCGCGGACCTCCGCGTGGTCACCCCTGTACTAACCGCGCGGGAGGATGGCGGCGGCCTGGCCGACCATGTCGACGAGGATGTCCGCGGCGGGACGGACATCGCGGATGCGGCCCACCGCCTCACCCAGCAGGATCGCGGCGGCGTCGAAATCCTCTGTGAGCACGGCCTTCTGGTAGGCGGCCACGGCGTAGGGCAGTGCCGCAAGCAGTCCGTCTTCGTTGCCGTGCCAGCTGTCCAGGAAGGCGTTTGCGACGGCCCGCTCGTTATACTCCGCGGGCCACTCCTGTTGCCGCACAATGTCATAGACGCGGGTGCGGAAAGTGTCATCGCCGGTGGCACGGATCGCCCGTTGCTGTGCCCGCGGTGAGGCCAGCGCTTCCCGCGACGCCCAGAACCGGGTGCCCACGAGGGCGCCGTCGGCCCCCAGCGCGAGCGCCGCGGCCAGCGCGCGGCCGTCTGCGACGCCCCCGGCGGCAAGTACCAACGAATCGGGGGAGCGCTCGGCGACGAGGTCGACGACGTCCGGAACGAGCGTGAAGGTGGACCGGACGCTCATCCCGTGCCCGCCCGCCTCGCCGCCTTGGGCGACGAGGATGTCCGCGCCGGCGTCCACGGCCCGGCGGGCGTGGTCCAGGGTCTGCACCTGGGCGATCAACGGCACGGCAGCCGCGCGGATGCGGTCGGCGAAGGGACGCAGGTCCCCGAACGACAGCATCACCGCCGCCGGCTGCCGCGCCAGCGCCTGATCGAGGAGAGCGGGTTGCCGGGCAAGACTCCAGGTGATGAACCCGACGCCAACCCGCGCGCCGGCCGCGTGGTCGAATTCGCGTCGCAGCCAGTCGGCGTCGCCGTAGCCGCCGCCGATCAGCCCCAGGCCACCGGCCGATGTCACCGCCGCCGCGAGCAGGCCGCCGGATACTCCGGCCATCGGCGCCGACACGACGGGATGCTCGATCCCGAGAAATTCGGTGAGGCGCGTCCTCACTGCAGTTCCCCGGTGCGAAACTGCGCCCGGCCATGCCCGAATGACCAGTCGTCATCGCCGTTTTCGGTGATCGAGACGATCAGGTCGGCCGAGTCGAGGCCGCAGCGGTCGGCGAGGTTAGCCGCCAGCAGCTTGAAGAACTGCTCCTTCATGGCGCTGGTACGGCGCCGGCTGACGACGTGCACGATCACCAGTTGCGGTGAACGGGTGATCCCCAGACCGGTGTCCAGCGCGACGACTTCGTACGCGGGATGGGTCCGCACCACCTGGTAGCGGTCGCGAGGCGGAACCCCGAACGCGTCGACGACGGCATCGTGAATCGCATCCAGCAATGCCCGGACCTCAGCCGGTGTTCGGCCCTCGATGAGGTCGACATATAACAGCGGCATTTTTCCTCCGAGAGTTTGTGTGCCCGATGCCAACGCTAGGCCCACGGAAACCGGGTGTGAAATGCCTGCCTCGGTGGATCTATGCTTCCCAGGCATGGGGGTCCAGGCGACCGGTGGCGGTGTCGAGTTGCGGCACCTGCGGGCCTTCGTGGCGGTCGCGCGGCTGGCGTCGTTCACGCACGCCGCCGCCCAGCTCAGCATCACCCAGCCCGCCCTGAGTCGCACCATCCGGCAGCTCGAAGACGCGCTCGGCGTGACTTTGCTCGACCGGAGTTCTCGCCATGTCGAGCCGACGGCGGCCGGCCGGGCGTTCCTCGATCACACCGAACGGGTCCTCGCCGAGCTCGAACAGGGGATAGCCGCGGTGCGGCGCCAATCGAGCGTCCGGCTCGGGTTCAGCTGGCTGCTGCCCGACCCGTGGGCACAGGACACGGTGGCCCGCTTCGAGCGCGCCACCGGCACCACCGTCACCCTGGTCCGTACCGACGACGCGCTGACCGCCGTGCAGCAGGGCAAGGTCGACGTCGCCGTGGTGCGCGGGCGGGTGCGATCGACCGAGGTGCGGGTCGTGCACCTCTTCGACGAGCCTCGGGTGGCCGTCTGCTCCGTCCATTCGCCCCTGGCGCAGCGGACCGAGCTGGACTGGGCGGACGTCCCGCGGTGGCCGCTCGTCGTCAACACCACCAGCGGGACCACCGGGCCGTGGTCGTGGCCCGCCGGAGCCGGCCCCGAAACCATCATTGCCACCGAGAATTTCGACGAGTGGATCGAATCCGTGGCCACGGACCGCGGCATCGGCGTCATTCCGGACGTCGCCGTCCGCCGGAACATTCATCCTGGCGTACGGTTCATCGCGTTACGCGGCGCGCCCGACAGTCCGGTCGCGCTGGCGGTTCCGCGGCGCCCGCGCAACGCGGTGCTGCGTCGTTTCGTCGAGGCGGCCCTCGCCAGCGCGGCGGACCTCCGCTCCGTGTGACCGTGCGCCCGCCGGCGTCACTCTCCGAAGGTGCCCGTGTATTGAGCCTGCGCGGCCGTCGCGCGGGTGATCGCCTGCATCGCCTGCGGCCCGCCGAGCCCCGGCGGGAGCTGGAATGTGGCCGGCAGCTGGTAAAGGGTGAACCGGTAGCGGTGCACCCCGGTGCCCGCTGGCGGGCAGGGTCCGCTGTAGCCGGGCCGTCCGGCCGAGTTGGGCAGGCTGGTTGCGCCGGCCGGCGTCTGGCCGTCGGCGGTGCTTCCCGGTCCGGGTGGGATGCCCACCACGATCCAGTGGACGAAGGTGCCGTGGACGGCGTCCGGGTCGTCGACCACCAGTGCCGCGCCCAGCGGTGCCGACCACGTCAGCGGCGGAGATATGTTGGCGCCCTTGCACGTGTATTGCACGGGGATCGGCGCTCCGTCGGCGAAGGCGGGGCTGCTGATCGTCAGTGGCGCGTCGGGGGGCGCCTGGGCGATGGTCCGCCCGAGCGTGGTCACCTTCGGTGTAAGCGGCGCCGTCATGTGGCCGCCACCGCCACCGCCGCAGCCGGCCAGCGCCAACGCCAGCCCACCGACGGCGCATGCCCGGGCCATCGAGGATTCCATCCCAGAAGTCTCGCCGACCGCGAGGAAAGATGGAAGGCCGGCTCGGGGCCTTAGCCCCGTTTCTTGACCTCCAGCACCCGCTTGCGCAACCCCTTGGTGGCCGTGTCCATTAGGCTCTTCGCGCCCCGCCTGACCAGGAATCCCGGGACCGGCATCAGCAGGTCCACGGTGAGCTCGAAGCGGACGCGGGTGACATCGCCCTCGGGGGTCAACGTGTACCGGCCCTCTTGGGCGCGTTGCTGTTTGGCATGATCGAGCGTCCAGCTCACCCCGTCGTCGTGAATCGTGTAGTTGAGCACCTGTTCTTCGCTGACCCCGACGAGCTTGACCACCTGGCGGGACTTGCTGGGGTGGCCCTCGTCATCGCGCTCGAGAATCTCGACCTCCTGGTGCACCGAAGACCACTGCGGCAGCGACTCGAGGTCGAACAGCACGTCCATCACCTCGGCGGGCGTCGCCTCGATGTCGATCTCGCGGGACTCGGTGACAGCCATGGGATGAAGATAACCGCTGGGGCCCGGCGCGAAACGGAGATTCGAGATGCTATGGCACCAGCACCACCTTGCCGACGTTTTCCCGAGCGGCCAGGATGCGGTGCGCCTCGGGCGCCTCGGCGAACGGCACCGCGGCGTGCACGATCGGCGAGGCCGTGCCGTCGCGCAGCGCCTCGGTCAACGGAGCGATCCACGGCTCGAGCGTGCCCCGATCGTCCCACAGCCGCAGCATGTTGAGCCCGATCACGGCCTTCGAATCCGACAGTTGGTCCATCAGATTGAAGCCGCGCAACATCGCCAGCGCCTGCGGGGCGGCCGTGCGCAGCGAGCGCTTCTCACCCTGTTGCAAGTTCGAAACCCCGTACGCCACAAGCCTTCCGCCGGGCCGCAACAGGGCGTAGGAGCGCCGCAGCGACGTCCCGCCGAGGGCGTCGAGCACGATGTCATACGGGCTTGACTCCTTCAGTCCCTTCCACCAGCCGTCGCGGCGGTAGTCGATCGCGCGGTCGACGCCCAACTCGGCCAATTTCCGGTGCTTGCCGGGCGACGAGGTGCCGTGCACCTCCGCCCCGGCGGCCTTGGCGAATTGGATGGCCGCGATGCCGACACCCCCGGCCGCGGCGTGCACCAGCACCCGCTCGCCGGCCCGAAGCGACCCGTAGCCGTGCAGCGCCGCCCACGCGGTGGCGTAGTTGACCGGCACGGCCGCGCCCTGCTCGAAGCTCAGCGCGTCGGGAAGCGGCACCGCGTCGGCGGCCGCGACGTTGACGGTCTCGGCGTAGCCGCCGAACCGGGTGCCCGCCAGCACGCGCTCCCCGACGCGGCCGGCGTCGATGCCGTCGCCGACGGCCATCACGGTCCCGGCAACCTCGTAACCGACCACCGCCGGAAGCTTCGGGGCGTCCGGATACAGGCCCACGCGCGCCAGATGATCAGCGAAGTTGACGCCCGCGGCCCGGACGGCGACCCGCAGCTGGCCCGGGCCCGGTGGCGGCGGCTCGGGTCGCTCCTGCACCTGCAGGACCGACGGGTCGCCGTGCTTGGTGATGACGACTGCGCGCACTGTTCGCTCCTCCGCGGCGACCGTGATGATCCGTCGATGGTTTCAGACGTCGCGGCGCGCGCTGGCGGGGGAGGACCCGACGCCCCCGTGCGGTTACGTTCCTCTCGTGCAGTTCTCCTGGGAAGAGCTCGCCCGCGGCGTACACCGCTGCCGGTTGCCGTTCTGCGACGTCACGGTGGGGCTGGTGCGGGGGCGCACGGGAGCCCTGCTCATCGACACCGGCACCACGCTCGAGGAGGCGGCAGCGATCGACGCCGACGCTCGGCGGCTCACCGGTGGCCCGGTCACACGGATTGTGCTAACGCATAAGCACTTCGACCACGTGCTCGGATCCTCGGGGTTCGCCGGGGTCGAGGTGTACTGCGCGCCCGAGGTCGTCGACCACCTGGCCTCGGCGACCGACTCGCTGCGCGCCGACGCGCTGAGCCACGGCGCCGACGCCGCGGAGATCGACCGCGCGATCGCGGCCCTCCGCACCCCACGGCACGCCGTTTGCGACGCCGTCGTCGACCTCGGCGACCGCGTCGTCACGATCGCCCACCCGGGCCGAGGCCACACCGGGTCGGATCTGGTGGTGGTGGTGCCCCCGGCCGACGACGCGGATCCGGCCGTCGTGTTCACCGGTGATCTCGTCGAGGAGTCCGGCGATCCGGCCATCGACGCGGACTCCGACGTGCCCGCGTGGCCGGCGACGCTCGACCGGGTATTGGCACTCGGCGGGCCCGAGGCCGTCTACGTGCCGGGCCACGGCCGGGTGGTTGACGCGGATTACGTTCGCCGACAGCGGGATTGGTTGCGGGCCGCCGCGGACCCCGGGCAGTCCCACGCGCCGCAGCGGGGTTGACGACGGTTCGGGCCCGGCTCACGGCTCGGTGACTATTGACCCCTGATTTGACAGGGCCCCCGGGGATACACTCACGCACAGCGAATTCGTGCGGAAAGAGGAGCCCAACCCCATGGCCATCATCGACACGGACACCGAGGTTCGTACATCGTTCGAAGACGAGGTCGCCGCCACCCAGCGGTACTTCGACGGCCCGCGATTTGACAACATCACCCGCCTGTACACCGCCCGCCAGGTGGTCGAGCAACGGGGCACCATCCCCACCGACTACACCGTCGCCCGCGACGCGGCGGCCGCGTTCTACGACCGGCTGCGCGAACTATTTGCGGCGAAGAAGAGCGTGACGACCTTCGGCCCGTACTCGCCCGGCCAGGCCGTGAGCATGAAACGGATGGGCATCGAAGCCATTTATCTCGGCGGCTGGGCGACCTCGGCGAAGGGCTCCACCACCGAAGACCCCGGCCCCGACCTGGCCAGCTACCCGCTGAGCCAGGTGCCCGACGACGCCGCCGTCCTGGTGCGCGCCCTGCTCACCGCCGACCGCAACCAACACTTCCAGCGGCTGCACATGAGTGAGCAGCAGCGAGAGACGACGCCGGCGTACGACTACCGGCCGTTCATCATCGCCGACGCCGACACCGGGCACGGCGGCGACCCGCACGTGCGGAACCTCGTTCGCCGCTTCGTCGAGGTGGGCGTGCCGGGATACCACATCGAGGACCAGCGCCCGGGCACCAAGAAGTGCGGCCACCAGGGCGGCAAGGTATTGGTGCCGTCCGACGAACAGATCAAGCGCCTCAACGCCGCTCGGTTCCAGCTCGATGTCATGCGGGTGCCCGGCATCATCGTCGCGCGGACCGACGCGGAGGCGGCCAACCTGATCGACAGCCGCGGCGACGAGCGCGACCAACCGTTCCTCCTCGGCGCCACCAACCTGAACATCCCGTCCTACAAGGCGTGTTTCCTCGCCCTGGTTCGGCGGTTCTACGAGTTAGGCGTCAAGGACCTCAACGGCCACCTGCTGTACGCCATGGCCGACTCGGAGTACGCCGCCGCGATGGCTTGGCTTGAGCGCCAAGGAATTCAGGGCGTGATCTCCGACGCCGTCAACACGTGGCGGGAGAACGGGCAGGCGTCGATCGACGACCTCTTCGATCAGGTCGAGTCGCGGTTCGTGGCGGCCTGGGAGGACGACGCCGGGCTGATGACCTACGGCGAGGCCGTCGCCGAGATGCTCGCCTTCGGCGAGCGGGAGGGCGAGCCGGCCGGCATGAGTCCCGAGGAGTGGCGCGACTTCGCCGCCACCGCGTCGCTCTACGTCGCACGGGAGAAGGCCAAGGAGCTTGGCGTCAACCCCGGCTGGGATTGCGAGCTGGCGAAGACGCCCGAAGGCTACTACCAGATCCGCGGCGGCATTCCCTACGCGATCGCCAAATCGCTGGCGGCGGCGCCGTTCGCCGACATTCTCTGGATGGAGACCAAGACCGCCGATCTGGCCGACGCGCGGCAGTTCGCCGAGGCGATCCACGCGAAGTTCCCCAACCAGATGCTGGCCTACAACCTGTCCCCGTCGTTCAACTGGGACACCACCGGCATGACCGATGAGGAGATGCGGCGCTTCCCCGAGGAGCTCGGCAAGATGGGCTTCGTCTTCAACTTCATCACCTACGGCGGACACCAGATCGACGGTGTCGCGGCCGAGGAGTTCGCCACCGCGCTGCGGCAGGACGGCATGCTCGCGTTGGCGCGCCTGCAGCGCAAGATGCGCCTCGTCGAGTCCCCGTACCGGACACCCCAGACTCTGGTGGGCGGCCCGCGCAGCGACGCCGCCCTGGCGGCGTCGTCCGGGCGCACGGCGACCACCAAGGCCATGGGCAAGGGTTCGACGCAGCATCAGCACCTCGTCCAGACCGAGGTGCCGAAGAAGCTGCTGGAGGAGTGGCTGACGCTGTGGAGCGAGCACTACCACCTCGGCGAGAAGCTGCGGGTGCAACTGCGTCCGCGGCGGGCCGGCTCCGACGTGCTGGTGCTCGGCATCTACGGCAAGGGCGACGAGCAGCTGGCCAACGTCGTGTTCGACCCCATCCTGGACCGGCACGGCCGCAGCATCCTCACGGTGCGCGACCAGAACACGTTCGCGGAGAAGCTGCGCCAGAAGCGGCTGATGACGCTCATCCACCTCTGGCTGGTGCACCGGTTCAAGGCCGACGCGGTTTACTACGTCACGCCCACTGAGGACAACCTGTACCAGACCTCGAAGATGAAGTCGCACGGCATCTTCACCGAGGTCAACCAGGAGGTGGGCGAGATCATCGTCGCCGAGGTCAACCGGCCGCGCATCGAGGAGTTGCTCAAGCCCGACCGCGTGGCGCTGCGGAAGCTGATCACCAAAGAGGATTAGCCGGCGGTATATCGGCCGCGTCTTCATCGCTGGCTGGCCCCCGGGTGGCCTTCACCGCGTTACACCTCCTCGGCATGCGGCGGCATGCGGGGTTGCCCGTGCCTCACCGCTCGGCTTTCGATTCGCGCCCACCCGCCAGCCAGGCGCGGTCAGTCGTCGGGTGATACACGATCGTGACCTATTGCGATAGTTGCAGTGGTGTATGGTTGTCTCAGATCGAGAGCGCGCCAGATTCATCCAGACGCGCAGTGCCAGAAAGGATCGGCTGATGATGACACGAATCAAGACCCTGGGGACCCTGCTCGCCGGGACGGCTGTGGTCGCCCTGACAGTCGGATTCGGCGGAATGGTTGTTAGCCCGGACGGCGCCTCGGCGGCGCCGACCACGCCCAGCACCTCTGGCTCTGCACCGGTGAAGACCGTCGCAGCGGCTCCCGATGTGCACCACGCCACCCTGGCCGCCTGCGTGTCGGGTCTCGACTGCTAGCCGAAGGCGCGCGTGCGTTGGCGCGCCGAACTCCCTCGCCGATGGCCCACCACCACCCTGGGGTGGGCCATCGGCATCTTTACGTTTCGGCCGCCTTCGGCCGTTTGCGGCATGGCGGAGGTGGGTATCAACGGTCCGACGCAATGTGGCGCGAGCGGAGAGTGGGGATTCGGATGAGAATCGGAGTGCGCAACGCGGTCGCGGTCTTCGGCGGCGCCGCCATGCTTGTCCTGACCGTCGGCTGTGGCGGCGGGGGTAACAAAGGCCCCAGTAGCAGCACCACACCGACCACCACCCCCTCGTCGAGCGTGGCGCCGTCGACCACGCCGGGCGGGGGCGGCAGCGTTCCCGGCGGACCGACCGGCGGCGGCGGGCCCGGCGGCGGGGGCGGCAGCGTTCCCGGCGGACCGACCGGCGGCGGCGGGCCCGGCGGTGGCGGCGGCAGCATCCCCGGCGTCGGCGGCGGTGGCGGCGGGCCGGGCGGTGGCGGCGGCTGCGTCGGCAACATCTGCGGCGGTTTCTAAGCCTTTGAACTTCGCACTTCTGGGCGATTCCAAGCCCGAAGACTTGCTCCCGTAGTCGGTGGGGCCGGGACATCCCGGCCCCATCGGCTGAGCAAGATCAGACATCGGCCATTGCCAGTCGTCGGCCTAGGGCGGACCGACTTGTCGGAGTTATGGTTCTCCGCAACTCGGACGCAAGGGGATCTCGCATGACCAGGCTCAGGTTCGGATACTTCATCGCCCCGTTCCACCGGGCGGGCACCAACCCGACGCTGGCCCTGCAGCGCGACCTCGAATTCATCGAACATCTGGACGCCGTCGGCTTCGACGAAGTGTGGCTGGGCGAGCACCACTCCGCGGGCAGCGAGATCATCAGCTCGCCGGAGGTGTTCATCGCCGCCGCGGCGCAGCGCGCCAAGCGGATCCGGTTTGGCACCGGGGTTATCTCGCTCGCCTACCACAACCCCCTGTGGGTCGCCGACCGGCTGATGCTGCTCGACCACCTCACCCACGGCCGGGTGATCGGGGGGATGGGTCCCGGCTCGCTACCCACCGACTCCGCGATGATCGGGCTGACGCCCACCGACACCCGCGAACTCCTCGAGACGAACCTCGACATTGTCGTGCGCCTGCTCGCCGGGGAGACCGTCTCGGCGAAAACCGCCACCCACCAATTGTTCGACGCTCAGCTGCAGCTGGCGCCGTATTCCGACGGCGGCATCCCGCTGGCGGTCGCGGCCGTCGCCTCGCCGACCGGCGCGCGGCTTGCCGGCAAGCACGGGATCGGCTTGCTGTCGATCGGGGCGACGCTGACGATCGAGGGGTTCAACGCCCTGTCCTATCACTGGGGCATCGTCGAGGAGCGCGCGGCGGCGTTCGGCAGCCGGGTGGATCGCAAGAATTGGAGCCTGGTCGGGCTGTTCCACGTGGCGGAGACCGAGAAGCAGGCCCGCGAAGAGGTCAAGTTCGGCATCGAGCCGTGGTTCCGTTACTTCCAGAAGGTGGCCGCGTTCCCGCAGATGACCATGCCGGGTGACCAGCTCGACGAGATGATCGACGTCATCAACGAGAACGGGGCCGGCGTGATCGGCACGCCGGAACGGGCGCGGGCCCAGGTGCAGCGGCTCTGGGATCAGTCCGGCGGGTTCGGCTGCATGCTGCAGATGGGACACGAGTGGGCGAACCCGGCCGCCACCAAGCGGTCCGCGGAATTGTTCGCCGCCGAGGTGATGCCGCACTTCCAGGGGCAGGCACAGCCGACCCTGGACGCCGCCGCCCGCGCCGGTCAGGCTCGCGAGAGCCTCGCGCAATCGCAGCTGGACGCCGTCGCTTACATGACCAAGAAGTACGCGGACGAGGTCAGTTCGACGTAGCCGTTCCGATGCCGAATAACCGCGCGAGAACGGCACGCAGCTCCCGCATTTCGTCCGCACCGGGTGTGGCCGCCGAGGACGCCCACGCGACGTAACCGTCGGGGCGCACCAGCACCGCGGTGGCCGCGATCTCCCCAACGGCGCGGCCCACGGCGACCGTCAACTGGTCGTCGATGCCGGCGACCGCGGCCGCCACGGTGGCGCCCGCGGTGAGGTCGGCGAGGAGAGGCCGCCCGCTGCGTGCGAGTTCGGCGATCCGTCGCGTACCGCCGGCCGTCCCGACCGCGATGTCGGGCACCCAGTAGCCGACCAGCGGGTGTCCGAACGGTCCTGCACCGTAACGGTTTTCGGACCCCGAGATGAGTTCGCCGAGGCGGCGGACGATGTCCGGGTCGGTGATGAGCTCGGAGAACAGTTGACGCAGGGCGGTGACCTCGGGCCCCGGCCGGACGAGCGCGAGCTGCGCCCGGCTGTGCATGATGACCCGCTCCGCGGCCGGCCGGCGCTCCGCCTCGTAGCTGTCGAGCAGGGTCGCCGGCACGCGGCCGTTGAGGACGGCGGCCAGCTTCCAGCCGAGGTTCACCGCGTCCTGCAAACCCAGGTTGAGTCCCGGGCCGCCCATGGGCGAGTGGACGTGGGCCGCATCGCCCGCCAGGATCACTCGACCCAGCCGGTAGCGGGACGCGATGCGTGAGTTGATCCCGGAGAACCGGCGCAGGTCCAGGGGCCTATCCGGGTATGCCGGTCGCAGCGGCACGTCGGCGCCCAGGACCCGCTTGACGCTGACCTCCAACTCGGCGAGGCTCATGGGCTCAAGGTGGTCGTCATCGTCGCGGGGGTACTGGCGCGGCGCGTCGTCCAATTCGAAGACGATGATCGCCGGCCGTCCACCGAGGGCGCCATAGGCGACGACGCCATGGTCGGCCCGGTGAAACTGCAGCGGCGGGATGCCGCCGTAGCCTGGGATTTCCAGGACGCCGCTCACCGAGTCAACCCAGTCCTGCGGCGGCAGCACGTCGAATCCCATCCGCGCGACCACGTCATGCGAGGACGTGCCGGGAAACTCGATGCCGGCCGACTTCCGGGTCGGGCTCCGCCCGCCATCGGCCCCGACCAAATACTGCGCGTCCAGATCGTAGGGTCCGTCCGGGCCCGCGACGTGCACGGTGATGCCGTCGGCGTGCTGGTCGAAGCCGGTCATCGCGTGCCCCCAGCGGATGTCCGCCCCGTGTCCCGCGGCCCGGTCGGCGAGCACCTGAACCAGCCTGGGCTGTTGCACCGGCATGAGGAACACCTGCGGGTCCGCCACCAGCGTGAGATCCAGGGGGAACGCCGCGAACATCGCCCGCGGGTTGAGCCGGGGCGGCTCGGTGGTCTCGGCGAGCGTGCCGTAGAGCCCGCGGTGGTCCAGAATTCGAACCCCTTGACCGATAACGCCGTTGGCGCGGCGTTCCGGATTCGGGCCGGGCATCGGATCGAGCACCACGGGCCTGATCCCGTTCAACCCCAGCTCGCCGGCGAGCATCAACCCGTTCGGGCCCGCGCCCGCGATTACGACGGCAACCACTTAGCCCAGCTTAGGTATTTCCGGGACGGCCCGCCAACGACACTAAGCCAGCTGGCAGCGAAATGGCTTGGCGAACAGGCCTTCTGCGCTATCGCCCGGACTCGCGCTCGGCCGCCTTCACCAGCCGGCCCGCGAAGTACCGCACCGCGCCGCCCAGCGCGGCCTGGAACGCCGGACCGGTCCCGGGAACCTTCTCGACGAACGAGCCGATCCAGCGGATGTCCGTGCCGCCGGCCGGGTTGGGGGTGAAGAGCACCTCGGCGAAATAGTCGTCGACCGGGCTGCGGCCGACCATCTTGTAGGCGTGCCGACGATCCCGCTCGTAGGCGACGGTCTCCTCCTGCACGAGGACGGGCCACATCCCCAGCTTGCGGACCGCGCCCACCCCGTCCGGCGGGGGATCGCCCTGGCGGGCCCAGCTCGATTGCACGATGATGGGCTTGCCCCACTTCGACCAGTTCGCCCCGTCGGCCACGAGCCGGAACAGCGTCGCCGCCGGCGCGGTGCTGGTGCGGTTGATCTCGAACGAGAATTTCCGGCCCGACATGCCCGCCTCCCGGTGATAACGGCCCGCCGCCGCTGACTGGAACTGGCGCGTACCCTACCTCCCGTCGGCGCGCGCATATCGTCGGGCTCGTCCGGGCGACCCCGCTCACCGGCCGTCAGGCCCACGGCGGTCCGGCCGCCCCCGACGTCGACCCGGGTGAGCACCATCGGGGCCGGCGGCGCTGCCAGCAGGCGACCTAGGCCGGATTCGGAGATCCGGAAGAGTTCACCGGAGCCGTCGAACCGACCGGTGTAGCGGGCGCCCAGCTCCTCGAGACGGGACCGCAGCGATTGCGCGGGAGAATCGAGAAGCGCTAGCTGGCAACCGCTTTCGACGACCAACCCCGACGCCGTCCCAATCAGGCGGGCTGCGATGTCGACCGCGACCTGGTCACCGAACGCGGGCACCACGACCGTCACGCCGAACGGCGCACCCGCGGTCGTCGGCACCCCGGGAATCGCGACCGCGGCCATGTCGAGAACGTTGCCGAACGTGGTGAAGGTGCCCAGGCGGCGGTTGATCGAGTAGGGATCGGCCCGTATCTCGGCAAGCGTGGGGTGTTCGGTGGTGGTGGGCAGTAGCACCGCGTCGACGCCGGCGAGGAGGGCCGCCGCGCTCGCCCGCGCACACGCGAGCGCGTCCAGGTCAGCGGCGAACGCGGGGCCGGTGACCCCCCGCGCGGCGGTGATGATGTCGGCCACCACGGGATCGGCGCCCGTCGGCGCGCGGTCCAGGAATTCGCCGACCGCGGTGTACCTTTCGGCGACGAAAGCCTCGTCGTAGAGCAGCCGCCCCGCATCCAGCAGGGCGGAGACGTCGAGCGTTTCGACATCGAGTCCGGCGGCGGCGGCGCGCGCGGCCGTCTCGGCGAAGGCGTTCCGGTAGTCGTCGCTCAGAGCGGTCAGGTTGGCGTCGTCCGGGACCGCCACCCGCGGCGCGCACGGGGCAGCCAGGCGGACATCGGCCGGCCAGGCGCGGCTCCGGGGATCGCGGGGGTCGGGGCCCGCCATCACGGCGGTCGCCGCGGCTGCCGTCGTGAGGTCGGCCGCGAGGACCGACACGGCGTCGAAGCTGGCGCACGCCGGTACTACCCCGTGGGTCGGGACGACCCCCAGCGTGGGCTTGACGCCGACGATGCCGTTGAAGGCGGCCGGAACCCGGATCGATCCCGCGGTGTCGGTGCCTACACCGATGTCGGCGATGCCGAGCGTGACCGCGACGGCGGGCCCGGAACTGGACCCGCCCGCGATCAGCTCGGGGTGACGTGAATTGCGCACGGCCCCATAGGGACTCCGCGTCCCGGTCAGGCCGGTGCCGAATTGGTCGAGGTTGGCCTTGCCCAGCACGACCGCCCCCGCGGCGCGGAGTCGTTCCACGGCGACGGCGGTCGCCGGCGGCGCGTAGGAGAACGCGGGACACGCGGCGGTAGTGGGCAGGCCCACGACGTCGATGTTGTCCTTGACGGCGACGACCCGGCCCGCCAGGGGCAGGCGTTCGCCCGCGGCGATGCGCCGTTCTACGGCGTCGGCGTCGGCGAGCGCGTCGGCCTCCGGGCGCAGCGTGATCCAGACCTCGGGCCGGTCGACCTCGGCGATGCGGCGATACGCCGCGAACACCCGGGCGGTGGGGGATGGTTCCGGAATCACAGCAGATGCGGCGCGATCAGGACGGCGGCGCTGGACACCGCGAAGCCGATGAGGAAGGCGATGACGGTGAATCCCATCACCTGACGAACGTTGAGCTTGGCGATCGCGAGCACCGGCAGCAGCCAGAAAGGCTGGATCATGTTCGCGACCGCCTCGCCGTCGCCGACGGACATCGAGATCAGCCCGAGGTAGGTGGGGGAGTGCTGGCCGATCGCCAGCGCCGAGTCGACAGCGATGGGGCCCTGCACCGCCCAGTGCCCGCCGCCCGACGGCACGAACAGGGAGATCACCACCGAGCCGAGGAAGGTCAGGAACGGGAGGGTGTACTGGTCGGCGCCGCGCACGAGCGCCTCGGCGAGAACCGCCTGCAGCGCCTTCCCCGAACCGGCGGGCAGGTACCCCAGCAGGCCGACGATGCCGCCGTATAGCGGGTACTGCAGCAGCAGCGGCCCGGACACCTTCGCCGCGCCGGAGAACGCGCGGATGAAACGGATCGGCGTGCGGTGGAGCAACGCGCTGGTCACCGTGAACAGCATGATCATCGACGAGATGTTCAGCGCAAAGCCGCTCAGCACGAAGTAGGTGATGCCGGCGGCGAACACGACCACGTTGAGGATCCAGAGGTTCTCCAGCCATTCCGCGAACGTGCGCTTGCCTTCGGGCGCCGGTGGTTCGGGTTCCTCCTCGAAGACCGCCGGATCGGGCTGCAGCACATCCTTGGGTTCCATGCGCCAGATCGCGATGCCAACCAGGATGATCACGGCGATGACGGCCAGCCAGTTGTAGGGCTGGAAGACGGTCAGGCTCAGCGGGACCGTCATGCCGGTGATCTTGTGGATCACGTTGATCGGGCTGGTCCCGTCGGTGTTGGCGAGCGCGATCGATGACGATAGGCCCTGCGTCCAGACGATATAGCCCATGAAGCCGGTCGCGGTGAGGTAACCGAAGTGCGAGTCGGGAAAGCGTTTGGCGACCTGGCGGGCGAGCAGCGCGCCCGCCACCAGGCCGAGCCCCCAATTCAGCAGCGACAGCACGGCGCTGACGCCGAAGCACAACAGGGCACCCCGCACCTGGTTGCTGGGCCTGCTGGCGACATTGACGATGCCCCTCTTCACAACGGGCGCCTCGGCGAGGGTGTAGCCCGTCACCAGGATGAGAACCATCTGGAACGCGAAGGTGAAGATGTTCTGCGGCCCCCACACCCCGCCGTACCACGCCTTGAGCACGCCGGCGGGCGTCGCGCCGCGGACGAGCAGCGCGACGAGAGCGACGACGATCGCCGTGAGGATGACCGCGAACAGGTACGGGTCCGGCATGAAGCGTTCGACATACCGGACGCATACGGAGGTCAGAGCCTGAACCGGGCCTCGACGTTCGACCCGCCGTTCCGCTGTCGCCGTCATCGGTCTCCCTTGTTTCGTCCTTCGAATGGCGGTCCGCCGGACCGCCGAAGTCCCGCCTCAGGCAACTCCAAACGTGTTGCCAACAGGTGAATTCGAGAGCGCCCGCGGCCGGTGACAATCACGATTGTCGCGGTCGCGTAACACCGGCGGGTGAGGATCGCCACACCGGCACCGGACCCGCCGGGCCGACGGCGCCAGGAAGCCCGGCTCGCCGCTGCCAGCCACCTAGACTGCGCTCTATGGATCGGCAGAATTCGACGGCCGTCCCCGGCCTGCTCCAGATCGAGGACTGTCTGGACGCCAACGGTGGCGTCACGCTGCCGCCGGGCGTCACGCTGATATCGCTCATCGACCGCAACATCGCCAACGTGGGCGATGCCGTGGCGTATCGCTTCCTGGACTACAACCGCGGGGTCGACGGGCAGGTCGCCGAGGTGACCTGGACCCAGTTCGGTGCCCGATTGGAGGCGATCGGCGCGCGGGTGCAGCGGGTGGCGGGCCGCGGGGAGCGGGTCGCGGTCCTCGCACCCCAGGGCATCGACTACGTCGCGGGCTTCTACGCCGCGATCAAGGCCGGCGCGATCGCCGTGCCGCTGTTCGCCCCGGAGTTGCCGGGACACGCCGAGCGCCTCGACACGGCGCTGCGAGATTCGGAGCCCACGGCGGTGCTCACGACGACGGCGGCCCGCGACGCGGTGGAGAAATTCCTCGCAACCCTGCCGACCGGGGCGAGGCCGGACGTCGTCGTCATCGACGAGATCCCCGATTCGGAGGGCGAGCACTTCGCGGCGACCGAGCTGGGGATGGACGACGTGTCCCACCTGCAGTACACCTCCGGCTCGACGCGACCGCCGGTCGGCGTGGAGATCACGCACCGGGCGGTCGGCACCAACCTGGTGCAGATGATCCTGTCGATCGACCTGCTGGACCGCAACACCCACGGCGTCAGCTGGTTGCCCCTGTACCACGACATGGGCCTGTCGATGATTGGCTTCCCCGCGGTGTACGGCGGGCATTCCACGCTAATGGCGCCCACTGCGTTCGTGCGCCGGCCGCTGCGGTGGATCCAGGCGCTGTCCGCCGGGTCGCGCCAGGGCCGCGTGGTCACCGCGGCCCCGAACTTCGCGTACGAGTGGGCCGCTCAGCGTGGCCTGCCCGGGCCCGGGGACGACATCGACCTGCGCAACGTGGTGATGATCATCGGGTCCGAGCCGGTGAGCATCGACGCGATCAAGACGTTCACCCGGGCGTTCGGCGGCCATGGGCTGCCGAACACGGCGTTCAAGCCGTCCTACGGCATCGCGGAAGCGACGTTGTTCGTGGCGACCATCGCCCCGGCCGCGGAGCCGTCGGTCGCCCACCTCGACCGTGAGGAGCTCGGCGCCGGCCGTGCGGTGCGCGTCGCGGCCGACGCCCCCAACGCGGTGGCGCAGGTGTCGTGCGGTCGGGTCGCGCGCAGCCTCTGGGCGGTAATCGTCGACCCCGCGACCGAGACGGAACTGCCCGACGGCCACGTCGGCGAGATCTGGTTGCAGGGCGAGAACGTCGGCCGGGGGTACTGGGGTCTGCCGGAGGAGACGCAACTGGCGTTCGGGGCGAAGCTGCAGGCGAGGCTCGAGCAGGGCAGCCACGCGGAGGGGTCGTCCGTCGCGCGGACCTGGCTGCGGACCGGGGACCTGGGGTTCTACCTCGACGGTGAGCTCTACGTGGCGGGCCGCGTTGCGGATCTGGTGACGATCGACGGCCGCAACCACTACCCGCAGGACATCGAGGCGACCGCGGCGCAGGCGTCCCCGATGGTCCGGCGTGGCTACGTGACGGCGTTCTCCGTGCCGGCCGCCGCCGGCGACGGCCTGGTTATCGTCGCCGAGCGCGCGGCCGGCACCAGTCGCGACGATCCGGCGCCGGCGATCGAGGCGATCCGGGCCGCGGTGGGGCAGCAACACGGCGTGCCGGTGAGCGACGTCCTCTTCCTGCCGGCCGGCGCCATCCCTCGCACCACCAGCGGCAAGCTGGCCCGCCGGGCGTGCCGTGCGCAGTACCTCGCGGGCAAGCTGGGCGTGCACTGAGATCCGCGGGGCTCCGAGCGTGGGCCCTGGGTACGCGGCACCGCCCCGAAACCCAATCTTCTGGTCACCCCGCCCGCTGAATGGGCAGTCGGCATCCCGGGCGACGAGTGTGCATTCAGAGCGACGAGTGTGCATCCAGAGCGCGGAAAACCCAAGAAACCCCGCCCTCGCTTCACAATCAACGCCCCGGATGCACGCTCGCCCGCCACACGCCCAGCGGCCCCCGCGCTCGGTGCGACCGAACGCCCCTCGGGGATGGCATCCTGGCCGTATGGGCCTGGTGTTCCGGTTACTGGAGCTGCTGATCGTGCTCCTGCCGCTGGCCGGTGTGATCATGGCCGCGGTGAAGGCGTTCGCCACTCACCGGCGGCGCGCCGACGAGCCGGGCCGGCTCGATCGCCCGCAGGCTACCGACGCCTCGCGCCCCGCCAACAACCCGGCGGCGCAGTGGAGGTCGCTGCGGCGGGTCATCGAGGAGCACAGCCGCACCGACGCGCGGTGGCTGGACTATGAGCTGGACATCGCCAAGCTGCTCGACTTTCCGCTGATGACCGACATGCGAGACCCGCTCACGATCGCCTTCCACAAGGCCAAGCTGCGAGCGGACTTCCTGCGCCCCGGCAAAGCCGAGGACCTGCTCGACGACCCAGAGTCCGCCGCGCAGTATCGGATCGCCGTCGAGGACTACGCGACCGCGTTCCACGTGGCCGAGTCCGAGGCGATCCGTCGGCGCCGTAACGATTTCTCCCGGGCGGATCAGCAGCGGATCGCACGCGCCCAGAGCCTGCTGCGGGTGGCGGCGGATTCCGCGGCGGCGCCCCAGGAACGCCAGAGCGCGTACGACCGGGCCCGCAAGGAACTCGAGGGGCTGGTCGTTCTGCCGGCCACCACCCAGGCCGGCATCGAGCGGGGGATCTCGGGCGAACTGGAGGGCTAGGCGGGCGCCGGATGCGGTGTCACGATGAGCGGATGACCGGCGCGGCGCCCATCGACCCCGGCGGGGAATCCGCGCTCGGGGGATACCCCCTCACCGCCCCGCCCCTTCTCGGTCCCGTGACCTTCGACCAGCGCTGGTGTGACGTGACGTTCGTACACTGGCCGGTGCGACCCGAGAGCGTCGGGGGCCTGTTCCCTCCGGGGACCCGGCCCGACGTCTTCGCCGGCGCCACCTATGTCGGGTTGGTCCCGTTCGCGATGAGGAGCACCAAAGTCGGCTCGGGCGTTGATATTCCGTACTTCGGTAGCTTCTTGGAGACGAACGTCCGCCTGTACTCGATCGACGGCGCCGGCCGTCACGGCGTCCTGTTCCGGTCCCTGGAGACGGCGCGCCTAGCCGTCGTGCCGGCCATCCGGCTGACGTTGGGCGTCCCCTATACCTGGGCCAAAATGCGGATGACCCGAGACGGCGACCGCCTCACGTATCGCAGCGTGCGCCGCTGGCCACACCGCGGCCTGCGCAGCCACCTGACGGTCACCGTGGGCGAGCCGGTCGCACCCACGCCGCTGGAGGTGTGGCTCACCGCTCGATGGGGTGCGCACACTCGCAAGGCCGGCCGCACCTGGTGGGTGCCGAACGAGCACGACCCGTGGCCGTTGCGCGCCGCGGAGATCGTGGAGCTGAGCGACGAGCTGGTCGGCGCCGCGGGGGCGCACCCAGCAGGCGAGCGGCTGCGTGCGCTGCACTCATCGGAGATGCGGACCCGCTTCGGGCGGCCCCGCGTCGTTCGCTGATCGGCGTGATCAGACGCAGGTGTAACCGCCGTCGATGACGAGGTCGGATCCGGTCATGTAGCTGGACGCGTCGCTGGCCAGGTAGAGGTACAGGCCGACGAGTTCCTCGGGCCGGCCCAGCCGGCCCATCGGTATCTTCGGCTCCCACTGGGCGTGGAATTCGGCCAGCGGCTCGACGAGCTCGGTGCGGATGTAGCCGGGGCTGACGCTGTTGACGCGGATCCGGTGCGGCGCGAGCTCGACGGCCATCGCCTTGGTCAGGTGGATCACCGCGGCCTTCGAGGTGCAGTAGTGGCCGACGCGCTGCGGGGCGTTGATGATGTGCCCGGACATGGAGGCGGTGTTGATAATGACCCCGCCCCGGCCCTGCCCGACCATCGCCCTGGCCGCCGCCTGGGCGGTGAGGAACACGCCGTTGACATTGGTGCTCTGGATGCGCTGGAACTCCTCCGGCGAGATGTCCAGCATCCCCTCGGCCGCGATGATGCCGGCGTTGCAGACGGCGATATCGACGCCACCGAGCTCCGCGGTCACCCGGTCCACCATGCCGGTGACCTCGTCCGGACGCGTGACGTCGCAACGGACGGGCAGCACCCTGGCCGCTCCGGCGTCCGCCAGTTCGCGCGAGACACCCTCCAGCGCGTCGAAATGCCTTGCCGCAACGGCTACTTGCGCTCCCGCTTCCAGATAGGCCCGCGCGACCTGCTTGCCGATGCCGCTGGACGCCCCCGTCACCAGGGCCGTCTTGCCGCGTAAGTCGAACAATTCGAGCACATTCATCCGATATCCCCATCCACGCGTAGGGCTGACCACCTGGTTCTAGTCTGTCCGCCATGGGCAAATTCAACAGGGCCGAAATCGATCAAGCCGTCCGGAACTACACGACCGTCGTCGAGGGATGCAGCGCGTCGGGGGACTGGCGACCTTTCGCCGACCTCTTCACCGAGGACGTCGTCTACACCGAGCACCACTACGGCGTCTTCCATGGGCGCGAGGCGGTGCGCGACTGGATCGTCGCCGTCATGGCGCCGTTCCCGCACATGCGATTTCCGTCCGAGTGGATCGCCTACGACGACGAGAACGACGCCGTCGTCATCATGATCAAGAACCTGCTCGATCACCCGTCCGACCCGGAGGGTGAGCCGTTCTGGTTCCCGAACTGGACCCGGCTGGTCTACGCCGGCGACGGATTGTTCTCCAGCGAGGAGGACATCTACAACCCCGCCCGCGACGCGCCCCGGGTGGTGACCGCGTGGTTGCAGGCGGGCGGCCAGCTCGCGTCGACCGAGATTCTGCAGCCGAACGCGTAGCCGCTACTCCGCGGCGACGGGGTTGCCCCGCCGCGGCCGCCGGGAGCGCGCCGCGCCCAGCGCCTGCTCCCACGCGAGCAACGTGGCCGCCTTGAGGTTGGCGGGGTTGACGCTGTCGCGCGAAAGCAGCGCCGTTGCGGCAGCTTTGGTGGCCACCGACGCCTTCGACACGTGGCCGGAGTCGAACGGCGGTTGCGGGTCGTATTCGAGTGCGAGCTGGATCGCCCTGGCGCGGGCCTCACCGCCGATCTCCCCGGCCAGCCACAGCGCGAGGTCGAGGCCGGCCGATACGCCGGCACTGGTCACGACGTTGGCCTGGCGCACGACGCGCTCATCGCCGACGGGGACGGCGCCGAACGCTTTGAGCGCGGGGACGGTCAGCCAGTGCGACGTCGCGCGCCGGTCGGTCAGCAGGCCGGCGGCGGCCAGGATCACCGAGCCCGAGCACACCGACGTCGTCCAGGCGGCGTCCCGGCTGGACCCGCGCAGCCAGTCCAGGAGCGCCTCGTCGCGCGCGTGCACCGGGGTCGAGGCGCCGCCGGGCACGAGAATCACGTCCGGCCTTCGGGTTTCGGCCAGCGTGTGGGTGGCCCCGATGACCAGGACACCGGAGTCGGCCGTGATCGGCCCCGTCTCGTGCCAGACGAACCGCACCTCCGTGCCGGGTAGGTTGCGCAGCACCTCGTAGGGTCCGATCATGTCCAGCGCGGTGAGCCCCGGGTAGGTCACGAAGGCGATCTGAGTCATTGCCGTCCCATCTGTCTAGGCGAAGGCTTTGCGGTACTGGTCAGGCGAGACGCCGATCCGGCGAATGAAGTTGCGCCGCATCGTTTCCGCCGTGCCGAAGCCGCACCGTGCGGCGATGGCGACGACGGTGTCGTCGGTCTCTTCCAATTGCCGGCGTGCGGCCTCGGTGCGAATCCGCTCGACGTAATGACCGGGGGCCTCGCCGACCTCGTCGGTGAACACCCGGGTGAAGTGGCGCGGGCTCATCGCCGCCCGGCGGGCCAGCTCGCCGATGCTGTGCGGTCCGCTCGGCTCCGCCTCGATGGCCTCCTGCACCTCCCGGATGGGCGTGCGCTTGGCGCGCGGCATCCAGACGGGCGCCGCGAACTGCGTCTGCCCGCCCGGGCGGCGCAGGTGCAGGACCAGCCAGCGCGCGACCGTCTGCGCCACTTCGGTGCTGTGGTCGTCCTCGACCAGCGACAGCGCGAGATCGATTCCCGCGGTGACGCCCGCGGCCGTCCAGACCGTCTGCGAACTGCGGACGAAGATCGGATCGGGGTCGACGTTCACGCACGGAAACTCCCGGGCAAGCCGGCCGGCGAAGGCCCAGTGCGTGGTCACCCGGCAGCCGTCCAAGAGCCCCGCCTCGGCGGCGAGGAACGCCCCGGTGCAGACGGTGACGACCCGGCGCGCGGTTTTCGCGGCCGCCTTGACCCAGGCCAGCAGCTCGGCGTCGGACCGCGCGGCATCGATGCCACTACCTCCGGGCAGCACGATCGTGTCGACCGGACACTGCGGGTCCGGCAGCGGCTCACCGACGAAGCTCAGGCCGGTCGCGGTCGACACCGGCCGGCCGTCGACCGAGGCCAACACGACGCGGTAGCCGCCGTCGGTGAGCAGCGCGGCGCCGGAGAACACTTCGTGCGGCCCCACCACGTCGAGGGCCTGCACGCCGGGAAATCCGGCGATGACCACGTTTCGGACCATGCCTTCAGTGTTGGCCGGCCGGGTGCGTGTCGTCTACGCCGGTTAGCCCACGATTTAGGACAAGACACCTGGCCCGAAGCCCTCGCATCGGCCTTGGCAGACTGTGCCCATGGCACAGATAACCTTGCGTGGAAATCCGATCAACACCGTCGGCGAGCTTCCGTCCGTCGGATCGACTGCCCCCTCCTTCAACCTGACCGGCGGGGACCTCGGCCCGGTCAGCAGCGACCAGTTCAGCGGAAAGCCCGTGGTGCTGAACATCTTTCCGTCCGTCGACACCCCGGTGTGCGCCGCGAGCGTGCGCAAGTTCAACGAGCGTGCCGCCGGCGGCGGCGTCTCGGTGGTGTGCGTGTCGAAGGACCTGCCGTTCGCCTTCTCCCGGTTCTGCGGCGCTGAGGGCATCGAGAACGTGAAGACGGCGTCGGCATTCCGGGACAGCTTCGGCGAGGACTACGGCCTCACCATCACCGACGGCCCGATGGCGGGCTTGCTCGCCCGGGCCATCGTGGTGATCGGCGCCGACGGCAAGGTCACCTACACGGAGTTGGTGCCCGAGATCGCCCAGGAGCCCGACTACGACGCCGCGCTGGCCGCGGTCGGCTGACGGCTCAGGCGCCGGCGGTCGGCGGTCGGCGGTCGGCGGGAGGCGATCCGCCGCGGCGGCCAGCGCCTCCCGGCACCCCGCCCATGTTGTCCCGATGATGTCGGCTGCGGGCGGCGGCAGCACCATGGTCGAGGCGCCGAATCGGTTCTTGGACCCGCCGCCCTCGACGCCCCCGATCACCAGCCCGTCCACTCTGCCCTCGACCGCCGTCCGGGCGGCGGCCAGGCTGCCCACCACGTGATCCCGGTTGAACAGCAGCGTGATGTTGGCGCCCGCCAGCCGGGCACCGGCGATGTGGGTCATCTGCGCCTGGATGATCGGGACGTCGATCCGCGCGAGGGCGCAGGCCCGGTTGGATCCGAGCGCGCTCATCGGTCGCGGGGGTCGACGAGGTTGCGGAAGCCTTCGGCCGGAAAGACGGCGGCACCTAGGCAGCGGACCCGTTCGATCAGGGCGCGGTCGGACGTCACCACCCGCACCCCGGCCGGCCGGGCATCGGAGCGCACCAGGCGGACGATCTCGTCGTCGGCGGAGTTCGGCGCTGCCCGCGGCGCGTGCGCGACCTCGACGACCGAGGCGGGGATCGGCGCCCGCGGCGGCCGCTCCAGCACCACGGTGACGGCCTCGGCCTCGGCCGCGGCCCAGCGGTCGATCTTCTCGACCAGCGCGACGACCGCGCCGCCGCGGTCCCGCCACCATCCGTCGGGGCGGCTCCCGATGACATTCATCGCGTCGACGATCCAGCGGTGAAACGTCCCGGGCATGCCCTGCGCCGTACCGGGGTCGGTCACCCGCTTCTCCTTTGCCGTCGGATACCAGCGCAAGCGTAAGAGGCCCGAACGCGTGCGGATAGTTCGCTCGGCCACCGATTACAGTTTTCTCGTCGCAACCGTCTCCGATGATGGGGAGAAGACAATGACGTCGACAGTCGACACGGACAACCGGGTTGTCTCGCTGGCGCGCGGCATGCGCGAACTCGTGCGGTCCGAGGCCGCCGCCTCCGAACAGGAGCGCACCCTCACCGCGAGGATCGTCGACGAGATGTGGTCCTGCGGGCTGATGTCCGCGTTCAACCCCGTGCCGGCCGGCGGGGTCGAACCGTCGTTCTCCGAGATGATCGAGACCTGGATCGAAATGGCTTGGCAGGATGGGTCTTTCGGCTGGATCGGCATCGCCAACCTGCCGTCGTCGTTCGCGGCCGCGGCCTACCTGCCCGACGACGGCTTCGCCGAGGTGTTCGCGGCACACGACAACCGCGTCACCCTGGGCGGTCAGTTCTTTCCCAACGGGCAGGGCATCGCCGTCGAGGGTGGCTACCTGCTCAACGGGGCGTGGAACTTCGGCTCCGGCGTCGGCCACTCGCAATACGTCGCGGCCGGGTTTGTGCCGATGGACGAGGGGGAGATGCGCTGGATCAGCGAGGGCCTCCCGGAAATGCGGGTCGCCGTGGTCCCGCGCGAGCAGATCAGCTTCAACGACGGCTGGCATGTGCAGGGCCTCAAGGGAACCGGTTCGTACGACTACAGCGCGCAGGACGTGTTCGTGCCGTCGTGCCGCACGTTCGAACTATTCGTCCGGCAGCCACACCGGGGCACCTCACCGGCGGGGCGCATGGGCCTGATGCCAGTGACGGCCGCCGGCCACGCGTCGTGGGCGTTGGGGGTCGCCAAGAGCATGCTCGACGATGTCCAGGAATTGGCGGCGACGAAGTTCCGGATGAGCGACATGGCATCGCTAGCCAGCCGGCCCACTTTCCAGAAGGGGCTGGCCCATCACCGGGCCGCGTGGCGCGCGGCCCGCCTGCTGGTGCTCGACGCATTCACCTCGGCGGAGGACGCCGTCAGCGGGGGCAAGGACCTGACCCCCGTGCTGCGGGCGGACATGCGTGTCGCCGCCGTCTACGCCACCGACACGGCGCGGGCCTGCGCCGAGTGGGCCCATCTGGTCGCGGGCACCAGCTCCATCCGCGAGGGCACCCGCCTCGAACGCGCTTTCCGGGACATCTACACCGGGACGCAGCATGCGTTCATCAGCGAGAAGGTGGCCATCGACGCGGCGCAGATATGGCTCGGCATCATCGAGGACCAACCGGGGCTATAGCATCACGCCGCGGGGATCCTCGGCGCCCCGGTCTTCTGCGGTTTCTTTGTCGTCTGGGTCGTCCGACGACGCGAGAGTCGGCGCGGTGGACGAGGCCGCCGGCCCGGCGGCGGCGCCACCCATCGAGGCGACCTGGCCGATCGAGCTCAGCGGGGCGGCGCCGGCGCCCAGCACGGTGGATGCGACGTTGGCCGCCGCCGGCACCGCCGTCGCCGGATTGGTCGCCGCGATGCCCTCGACCAGGTTCCCGAGCAGCGGCGTGCGTGCCGCCGCCGCGAGGGCTTCCGCGGACATGGGCCCGGCGGCGAGGTTTCCGCCGCCCCCAAACGCCTGGCTTGCGAATCGGGCGCCGCTCACCGTCAGCAATCCCGCCGCCTCACCGTCGACCTGTGTGTACATCTGCGTGATCTCAGTCACAGCCGCACCCGCGCGGGCGAGTTCCTGCTGGGCGGCGGCGGTGAGTGCCAGCATCGCCTCGGCCTCCGCCGCGAACGCCGCCGCCGCCTGCATCGACACCTCTTCGGCCCCGGCCGGCGCCAAGGCGGTCAGCGACGGCAGTGCAGCGGCGCCGAAACCCAATGCGCGGGTGGCGATTTCGACCAACTCGGCTCCGATCGCGGCGGCTGCGTAATCAATTGACATCGGTTCCACGTGAGACCGCTCCTATAACGCCTATCCGTTCCGGCCGCGCTGGCCATTAGGACGATTCTAAAGCCCGGCGGACCGGCTCAGCGCACCTTTTTGGCTAGGGACGCGGGAGGCCGGGGGCCGGCGCGGGAGCGGTTATGCCGCCGGGCATCATCGGGTGCATCATTCCGCCGCCCATCATGGGACAGGTTCCCATCCGCCCGCCGGCACCCATCGGGCCGGGGCGCCCATCGCCGTAGCCGCCCGACGACCCGCCCAGGAAAAAGCCGGCGAAAAAGACCACCGCGACGACGAACACGATCCCCGCGACGATGCCGACGGCCGCGGCCACCTCGAACAGCCTGCCCGGCCGCTCGTCGTCGCCGGACGGCTCCGTCACGACCGCCGGGTCGGCGGCGAGTTCGTCTGGATGCGTCATGTGTCGAATGATGTCGCACCCTTGTCACCGAGAGTAGGGACCATTGGCCCTAATGGGCGGGAACGGCGGTACGGCGTTGCGGGCCAACAGGTGCGGGGCTACGCAGGATGAGGCCCCGCAACGGCATTCGACGCTGCCGCACCACGCGGGCGAACCGCCGGGCGCTGGCCTACCATCAGCGCATGCGCGGATCCAAGGTCCTCATCACCGGCCCTACCGGCCAGATCGCCACCCCCATCGCAACCTCCCTGGCGCGCAACAACGAGGTGTGGGGGATCGCGCGCTTCACCCACCCGGACACGCGGGACGCGCTCGAGAAGGCCGGCGTGCGGTGCCAGGCCGTCAACCTGGCGGCCGGCGAATTCGGCGATTTGCCAACGGACTTCGACTATGTGCTGAACCTGGCGGTCGCCAAGAGCGGGCACTGGGACAAGGATCTCGCGGCCAACGCGGAGTCGGTCGGCGCGCTGATGGCGCACTGCCGCGGCGCCAAGGCATTCCTGCACTGCTCGTCGGCGGCGGTCTACGACCCGCCGGGCGACGAACCCCGCGCCGAGGACGCCGCCCTGGGCGACAACCACAAGCCCCTGTTCCCCACCTATTCCATCTCGAAGATCGCCGGCGAGGTCGTCGCCCGCTCGACGGCCCGAGTCCTCGGCATTCCCACCACGATCGCCCGACTCAACGTCCCGTATGGCGACAACGGGGGCTGGCCGTTCTACCACATGGAGATGATGCTGGCCGGCATCCCCATCCCGGTCCCGACCGGTGGACCCGCCCGCTACAACCCCATCCACGAGGACGACATCATCGCGACCATCCCGAAGCTGCTTGCCGCGGCATCGGTACCGGCGACCACCGTCAACTGGTGCGGCGAGCAGACCGTCAGCATCCAGGAGTGGTGCGGGTACCTGGGCTCGCTCGTCGGCAAGGAGCCGGTCTTCGAGGAGAGCGCGCAGGCGCTGCGGGGCAACCCGACCGACGCGACCCGGATGCGCGAGCTGATCGGGGGGACGTCGGTGGACTGGCGCGACGGGCTGCGGCGGATGGCGGCCAAGTTCCATCCGGAGCTCGTCAGCGCGGAATGACGATCCGCGAGTCATAACGCGGCGGGCGTCCCGCTGGCGCCGGTTACGCGTAGCGCGGGCGGGGTTCGACGATGCGGGCCGCCGCCTCGACGGCGGCGGCGCGGCGCCGGGCGATGACGTCTGGATCGGTGGTGGCGGCCGCGGGGTCCGGCCAGTGCGCCCAGGCCAACCCGATGGCGAACAGGAAGACGAGCAGCTGCTGCGGTTCCCACTCGGGATCGACGTGGCCGTCCGCCTGCGCCTGCTCGATGGCCGCGACAGCCCGCTCGGGCGGGTGTTCGCCGTCGAACTCGGGCTTGTCCAGCGGAAACCCTTCCAGCTTCGCCCAGGTGATCATTCGCAGATGCTCGGGCCGGCTCTGGGCCAGGTCGAAGACGCCGCCGACGAACTCGGGGACGGCATCCGGGCGTAGCTCGACAGCGCTCAGGAACTCGGCGCCGTCGGTGCTCACCACATCCCGGAACAACGTCTCCTTGTCGCCGAAGTGCGCGTAGAGGCGTTCCTTGCTCGCGTTTGCCGCCCGGGCGATGCGGTCGATGCGCCCGCCGGCCAGGCCGTACTGCGCGAACTCCGCGCGAGCGGCGGCCAGGATCTCGCCGCGCAGCTCAGTTCGGGTCCTCATGAGGAATATCATAGTCAGACGAACTGGTTCGTCTGTTATGGTGGTGGCGACGACGAAGTTCGAGAGAAAGGAAGGCGCCCCGATGGCCGCCAACGAAGCGCTGGAACAGGCGATTGCGAACATGCCGAGGGGCGGCCCCGACGCCTCGTGGCTCGATCGGCGATTCGAAACCGACACGCTGGAGTACCTCGACCGCGACGACGTTCCGGACGAAGTGAAGCAACGGGTCATCGGCATGCTCGACCGCCTGGGCGCACTGACCAACCAGCACGAAAAGCACGCGCGCGCCGCGCTCGAGGTGGTCGCGGACGTCCCCAACCCGCGGATCCTGGAACTGGGCGCCGGCCACGGCAAGCTCTCGGCGCAGATCCTCGAGCAGCATCCGACGGCCAACGTCACGGTCAGCGACGTGGACCCCACCTCGGTGGCCAACATCGCCGGCGGGGCGCTCGGCAGCCACCCGCGAGCCCGGGCGCAGGTGATCGATGCCACTGCGATCGACGCAGCGGACAACAGCTACGACCTGGTGGTGTTCGCGCTGGCCTTCCACCACCTGCCGCCGGCCGTGGCCTGCCGCGCCATCGCCGAGGCGACCCGGGTGGGCAAGCGATTCCTGGTCATCGACCTCAAGCGGCGAAACCCGCTCGCCACCATGTTGTTTCCCGTGTTGGCGCTGCCCATGAATCTCATCATGCTGCCGTGGTCGTGGGTGTGGCCCGGCCTGCATGACGGGTTCATCAGCGCGTTGCGCGCCTACAGTCCGTCCGCGCTGGAAACCCTTGCGTGCGCGGTCGATCCGGCAATGCGGGTCGAGGTGCTGCCCTCGAAGGCGCGGTTCGGCCCGCCGTCGATCACCGTCGTGTTCTCCCGACCGGACGCGGACGACCGTGGCTGAGGGCATCGACCTGACCGCCATCATGCGGCCGAACGGGCGGGTTCGGACGCTGCGCCGGGCGCTCGACTCGGTGACCGAGTGGCTGCGGCCGGTCTCCGATCTGTCCCGGCCCTACGTCGCCGGCGCCGAAAATCTTCCCCGTGACGGCCGATTCCTGCTGGTGGGCAACCACACCCAGTTCGGGTCGGAGATCTTCCTGATCTCCGATGCGGTGCGTCGGGAGGTCGGGACCCGGGTGCGCCCCCTGGCCGACCGCGGCTTCGGCCGGATGCGTGGGCTGCCCGCCGATTTACTGGCGGCGTTCGGCGGAGTGGTCGGCGCACCGGAGACGGCCCATGAACTGATGCGCCACGACCAGACCATCCTCGTGTTTCCCGGCGGCGGCCGGGAAATCCCCAAGTTCAAGGGCGAGGAGTACACCCTGCGCTGGCAGGGCCGTGCAGGATTCGCCCGGATCTCGGTGGAGAACGGCTACCCGATCGTGCCGGCCGGCCTCGTCGGCGGCGACGACGTCTACCGCAGCCTGACCACTCGCGACAGCGTCTACGGCAGGTTCAGCGAGGCATTGGGCCGCAGGCTGAACGGCCGCCCCGACATGGCCATGCCGCTGCTGCGGGGGATCGGCCCCACCTGGATCCCGCGGCCACAGCGCATGTATTTGCGCTTCGGGACGCCCATCGATACGACGACGCCGTTGGGCGTGACCGGGGAGCAGTGGGTGGACATCGTCAAGGCGCGCACCCAGCGGGCGCTCGAGGAGATCCTGGTCGACCTGCGGCAAGTGCGTGCCGACGACCCGTTTCGGGAACTCAACCCGCTGGCGTGGAGCGGCGCCGTGGTCCCGTGAGCGACTCTCACGCGCCTCGCCTTACCCCCTCCCGCGACGACACGTAACCGGTTGCGACGACACGCCGACGCCGCTCGCAGTGGTTTACGTCTCGCGGGCCAGGACGAGGGGAGGCGAGGCCGGCGACCGGCGCGAGCTCTCGACGCGGAAAAGTTCCGAACCTGAGGCAGGTTCGGAACTCTCCGGGGCCGGACGGGGCTCAAGATCCCTTGCTGTAGCGGGTGAGGAATCCGACGGCGGCGACGCCCGCGGCGGCGCCGATGACTCCCCACAGCACGAGCTGGAAGGCCATCGCCCCCATCAACCAACCGAACGTCATCCCGATGTAGAGGACCCAGAACAGGCGGAAGACGCTCCACAGGGCGACCAGGCCGGCGCTGATGCCGATGTACAGGCTGCGCTGCCGGTCGACGCGGTTGATCTGCTCTTCGATGCCGGTGGGCACGATCTTCATGTGTGGTTTCCTTTCGTGTGGCGCCGCCGGAGTTGGCGTCGTCGTTGCGATGAGTACAGACCGCACCGGTGGCTACCGATCCCAACGTTGACGGCGCAGAGGCGCCCGACCTGCGGCGCTTGCGGCACCAGCACGCAGGTGGGTCAATTCAAGGGATGCCGCGAAGCCGGTGGCAGGACGCCCCCGCGATCGAGGAAGGGAACAATTCCGATGATGAACCCGATCGAGCTCGCCGGGCAGGTCGTCGAGTCCGTGCTGGCGGTGGGCGGCATCCGCGTCGGCCTAGAGGAGCCGAAGTTCACCCGCCGCCCGCTCACTGACACGATGGAGATCCGCTGGTACGGTCCGCGCATCGCCGCCGAGACGACGGTTGCCGACGACGAGAACGGGGCGCGCAGTGTCGGGTTTCGCCGGCTGGCGGGGTACATCTTCGGCGGCAACCACAGCGACCGGACAATCTCGATGACTGCGCCCGTCACCCAGCGGCCCAGACGGGGTGAGTCGATCGCGATGACCGCACCGGTCGTCCAGTCCGCGCGCGCCGACAAGGGCTGGGCCATCAGGTTTTTCATGCCGGCGAAGTGGACGTTGGAGACCCTGCCGACACCCAACGACGACCAGGTCCGGCTGGTCACCGTACCGCCGGAAACGGTGGCAGTCCTGCGGTTCAGCGGTGATTGGAGCCCGAAGGCCGTGGCCCGCCGCACCAACGAGCTGTTGAAAACGTTGCGGGACAAGGGCATCGAGCCGACCGGGGAGCCCGAAACTTGGTTCTACGACCCGCCCTGGACGCTGCCGATGCGCCGCCGCAACGAGATCGCGGTCACGGTCGATCCGGCGTCCGCGCCAGCCTAGCCGTGGACCGGAACAGCGGGCCGCTCGTCGTAGCGGCGGGAATGCTTGCCGTGCTGTTCGGTGTGCTGCTGTGGGCGGGTGGGCTGTCGTGGTTCGGCCGCCTGCCGGGCGACATCCGGCTCGAGCGCGGCAACGTGCGCATCTATGTTCCGGTGGTGTCGATGCTCCTGGTGTCGCTGGCCGCGACCCTGGTGGGGTCGGTCGTGCACTATCTGTTCCGGCGGTGACGCGGCCGGTGCGCTCGGGCCGGTACGGTTTGGCGTGATGGACGCCCACCACGAAACGGAAGCCAACCAGAAAGTGGACGCCGGCCAACTGACCGGCGTCTCGGAAACGGCGCTGCTGACTCTGCGCGGACGGGCCCACCAGGCCGCCCAACCGCACCCGATCATCGACGACCCGATGGCGGTGAGGCTTGTCGAATCCATCGCGTTCGACTTCGACAAATTCGGGCGCAAGGGCCCGGAGATGGCTCTGCGCTCACTGGCCGTCGACCGGTGTGCGATCGGCTACCTCACCGCGCACCCCAGGGCGACGGTCGTCGCGCTCGCGGAGGGCTTCCAGACCACCTTCTGGCGCCTTGACCACGCCCTGCCCGACGCCCACTTCCGTTGGCTCTCAGTCGATCTTCCGCCGGTCATCGAGCTTCGTCAGCGCCTTCTGCCGCATTCCAGCCGAATCACCGAGCTGGCGCAATCCGCCCTCGACTACAGCTGGATGGACGCGGTCGACAGCGACGACGGCGTGTTCATCACCGCCGAGGGCCTGCTGATGTACCTGCAGCCCGACCAGGCGGTCGGCCTGATCGCCGAGTGCGCCAGGAGGTTTCCCGGCGGTCAGATGTTCTTCGATCTCCCGCCGACCATCGTCAAGCGGGTCGCCCGGAAGGGACTGCGGTCGTCCAGGCGGTACCGGGTGCCGCCGATGCCGTTCAGCCTGTCGCTGGGCCAACTCGAAAAGCTCGCGGCAACAATGCCCGGCGTCCGCGCGGTGCGCGACGTCCCAATGCCTAGGGGGCGGGGCCTGTTCTTCGGCCGCGTCTACCCCGCGCTGTGGCGGTTCGGGCCGGTGAAGCCGTTCCGTGGCGTCTACGCGGTGCTCGAATTCGGCTGAGTTCAGCCGGTTTTGACCACGAGCTTGCCGACATTCTTGCCGTCGAACAGCATGTTGATCGCGGTCGGCAGCTGCTCGAATCCCTCGACGACGGTCTCCAGCGGGGTGAGCTTGCCCGCGGCAATGAGCCCGCCGATCTCGGTGGCCGCCTGCGCCGCCCGCCCCAGGTGGTCGAGAACGATGAAGCCCTGCACTGTGGCGCGCTGAATCAGCAGGTTGCCGAACGCGCGCGGGCCCGGCGGGGGATCGGCCGCGTTGTAGCCGGAGATCAATCCGCAAAGGGCAACGCGCGCACCGATGTTGAGCCGTGCGAAGACCGCGTCCATGATGTTGCCGCCGACATTCTCGAAATCCACGTCGACGCCATTGCGCGTCGCCGCCGAGAGCTGGGCGGCCCAGTCGTCGGCTCGGTAGTCGACCGCCGCGTCGAAGCCCAGCCGGTCGGTCAGCAGTGCACACTTCTCGGGGCCGCCAGCGATCCCGACGACCCGCGCGCCGGCGACCTTGGCCAGCTGCCCGGCGACCGATCCGACCGCACCGGCCGCGGCGGAGACCACGACCGTCTGCCCGGGCTGGGGCTTGCCGATGTCGTTGATGCCAACCCACGCGGTGAGCCCGGTGGATCCCAGCGCGCCGAGATAGGTGCTCGGCGAGATGCCGTCGGCGACGTCGACCGATGTCAGGAACGACGCGTCGGTGATGACCGCGTAGTCCTGCCAGCCGAGCAGGCCTTGCACCTTCTGCCCGACGGCGTAGCGGGGGTTCTTCGAGGCGACGACCTCGCCGAGACCGGCGGCGCGCATGACCTCACCGATGGCGACCGGCGGCAGATAGGTCGGGGTGTCGTTGATCCACATGCGGTTCGTCGGGTCGAGGGATATCCATTCGACCCGCACCAGAGCCTCGCCCTCGCCGAGGTCGGGGACGTTGTCCTCGCTCAATTCGAAGGTCTCCGGGCCGATCCGCCCGGTGGGTCGGTCGCGGAGCAGGTAGCGGCGATTGCGTTCGGCCATGACCGCACCGTACCAATCGGCGCGAGAAGCCAACCGCGGCGGCGTTGGCGCTCTAGTCTGCACAAAGGCTCGCAAGGGTTCTCTGGACGGGGAGGTCAGTTCATGAATGTGGTGTCACGCGTCGCCCTGGTGTGGATCGTCGCCGCGGCGCTGGGGGTAACGGTGATGGCCGGCACGGCGGCCGCCGACCCGCCGCCCACCCAGGTGACCACGGCGGTGGCCGTCGGGCCGGGCGGCCAGCCGGTCAACGGCTATCAGGAGGCGCCCCCGCAAGGCAACGTCGCCACCGTCAGCGATTGCACCACGTCGTCCCCGTCGGCGGTCGCCGACAACATCTACTCCTGCTCCCCGAGCGCGGCGGACGCTGCGACCTGCTGGCCCTCGACGCCCGGGTCGCTGCTCTGCGTCGACAACCCATGGGACAAGCGTCTCCACCGGGTGAACTACACCGGGCCGCTGCCGCCCGTGCAGCACCCCGCCGAGCCGACCCCGTTCGCCCTGACGCTCGACGACGGGACGAAATGTCTGGCGCGCAACGGGGGCGCCTGGGGCGGGCGAACCGACGGATACGTCGGCTTCTACGGGTGCGGCGCCGACGTCACCAGCGTCGCGGTCCTGTGCCTACCCGACCAGCCCCCGGGCACCTGCATCGACAAGTCGGGTCCGGTGTGGTCGGTCAAGGTCGGCCCACTGGGCGCGCCCGGTAACGACCGCTTTCCGCCGCCGCAGACGCGGACGATAACCGCCGCCTGGTTCGCCGGCACCTGAACGGCGGTGCTATAACGCACCGTATGTCAGACCCGGGGCACAGCATCACCCACGTTTCCGACACGGCGCGATGGACGGCGCTGCACCGAGCGACCGAATCGGGCCGCCCGGACGCCCTGTTTCGCGACCCGCTGGCCGAACGCCTCGCCGGCGAACACGGCCGGGCGATCGTCGCGGCGGTCCCGCGCAGCACCCGCAACGGCTGGTGGCTCGTCGCCCGGACGAAGCTCATCGACGACGCCATCGCCGCCGCGATCGCCGACGGCTGCGACAGGGTGCTGAATCTGGCCGCCGGGCTGGACACCCGTCCCTATCGTCTAGACCTGCCGCCGGACTTAACCTGGGTGGAGGCGGATCTGCCCAAGCTGCTCGCCGAGAAGACGCAGCTGCTCGCCGACCAGGTGCCGCGCTGCCGGTTAACCCAGGCGGCCGTCGACCTAGCCGATCCGCAGGCCCGCGATGCCTTCCTCGACGAGGCGCTGGCCGGAGCGGCCAGAGCGCTGGTGCTCACCGAGGGCCTGCTGATGTACCTCGAAGAAGCCGACGTGGCCGCGCTCTCGGGCGCGATCCGTAGGCCGGAAGTCACGTGGTGGATGCTCGACTTCGCCGGCCCCGGCCTGAAGAAGATGATGAACAAGAAAATGGCCGGCATGCTGCAGAACGCGCCGTTCAAGTTCGCGCCCGAGAACGGGCTCGCCTACTTCGAAAGCCTCGGCTGGCGGACGGTCGAAGTGGAGGCGCTATATCTGGCCGCCCGGCGGTTTCATCGCCTGCCGCTGGCGATGCGCCCCCTGGCTTGGCTGCCGCAGCCGGACCCGCGCCGTCCCGGCGGCACGCCATGGAGCGCGGTGGCACTGCTCACTCGGTGAGCCGCTTTCCGTTGTTCAGCCGGTGACCCGCCCAATTGCGCCCTACTCGCACGAAAGCCGGGCGCAGACCGTAATATCCCCACATGCAAATCACGGTCAAGTTCGATCTCAGCTTCAAATATGCGGAACTTGAGCAGTTGTGGCGCACCTCGGATCGCCTTGGTTTCGAAGCCATATGGGATTACGACCATTTTTACGGGCCAATCGAACACACCGATCCGACTTACGAGGGGTGGACTGCCCTGGCCGCCATGGCGGCGGTGACTGAACAAGCGCGCGTCGGCTGCCTCGTCTCGGGCGTCACCTACCGAAATCCCGCGATCCTCGCCAAGATGGCGGCGACCGTTGACCATATCTCCGGCGGGCGTCTCGTCTTCGGGCTCGGCGCCGGTTGGCATGAGGCCGAGCATCGCGGCTATGGCATCCGGTTCCCCAGCCCCGGCACGCGCGTCGCGATGGTTGATGAGGCTCTGACGGTAATTCGTAGGCTCTGGACCGAAGAGTCGGTCACTTTCAAGGGGACGTTCTTCAATCTCCAAGACGCGTTCTGCGCACCAAAACCCCTGCAGCGCCCCCACCCGCCGATCGCGATCGGCGGCACGGAGCCCAAGATGCTGAGGGTCGTCGCGCGCCACGCCGATATGTGGAACATGCCCGCGCATGAGGGGCCGGAGCGATGGAGCGACGTGAATGCCCGGCTCGATGAAGCATGTGCCGAGGTGGGACGCAGACCGGCCGAGATTGTGCGCTCCGCGCAGCTGTCGTTGTACCCGACGGAACCCGCCCAGGTGGACAACGAACTCGGCTTGTTGCCGGAATTCGAGCAGCTCGGCTGCGAGCAGATGGTGCTCGCGTTTCGCGAACCACCGACGATGGCGCTGCTCGAACGCTGCCGGGCGCTCTCCTACCAGACCCGTATCCAGTCGACGAGCATCTGCGCCGGGTAACTGCCCGAGGTCGGGTCGCCGCCACCCGATCCCGCCACGGCGAGGTTGAAGACGGGGTACACGGTGTACCCGGGCGCATTGAACGGCCAGTCCGGCAGCGAGCTGGCCGGGACGTCGAAATAGGGCTGCGCCCCGTCGGCGTAGTCCTTCCAGAACCGGATGCCGGCCTCGTCCCACTGGCATCGCCAGGTGTGCCAGGCGCTGTCGAGCGCGATGTTGTGGGTTTTCCACTCACCGCCATTTGCCTTGGCGTGGACCGTGGTCGCCGCCGGCCAGTTGCCGTTGCCGTACCACTCCATCGTGTCGATCTCGCCCTCGCCCTCGTTGCCCATCCAGAAAGCGGGCCAGCAGCCGGCGGTCAGGCAGTCCAGCTTGATCCGGGCCTCCCAGGTGTGCCCGACGCCCCCGCGCCACAGGCTTTGCACCTTGCCGCTGTAGTACGTGGGCCCGTCTTTGGCGGCGCGCAGGACCAGGTTGGACTTGCCGTCGAGGAAGACGTTCTGGCGGTCGTCCCGGTATTGGCCGATGTGTTCGGGCAACTCCCAGTAGGTAGGGTCCTTGATTTGCTCGCGGGCCCGCGCGATCGCCCACTTCGACCCGTCAGGGGCCGAGCCGGCGGGACCGTCGAACTCGTCCTGGAAGATGTAGGTCCCGGGTTGGCCGCTGGGAGCGGCGGGCGGGCCCGCCGGCGTGGCCTGGGCTTTTGCGACGGGCAGCGCGGCCGCCAGCACACCTATCCCCGTCGTCAAGATCATGCGGCGACGATCCATCTCCGGCATAAGCAAGGGACGATAGCAGCCGCCTTCCAACACAGCCGAACCCACAATTTCCGTCGGTGGTCGTCGTTGGCGCCGCGGCTCGATCGGAAGGGCCGGCGCCGCGGAGGTCGCCGAGACATTGCGGGAATAATTCATGGCTAATTCTCATCTTCAGAGATGGTTTGGTCTCAGGATGGCCAGGGCATTCTTGATCACAGGCTGGTAACCACCGTCGGTAGCTTTGGCAGGTTGCTCTGAGGGGAGTTGAAAATCGTGGCGAACGAATCCGGGGCGACGGTTATTTTCCTCGAATTCCACCCGCGCTGGGTCGCGGCCCAGCGCCGAACGCGAGAACGCACCGAGGCCATTCGCCGGCACCCCTCCGTCGTCGCGCGTCAGCGGGCGCACGCCGCGGGCCGTGATGTAGCCGCCG
Source organism: Mycobacterium sp. 050134 (assembly GCF_036409085.1). Lineage (NCBI taxonomy): Bacteria > Bacillati > Actinomycetota > Actinomycetes > Mycobacteriales > Mycobacteriaceae > Mycobacterium > Mycobacterium sp. 050134. Next base: position 100,666 of record NZ_JAZGLV010000009.1, on the reverse strand, counting down.
GAATGCGCGTCATGGGGTCGTACTCGAGCAGCGACACCCCCGCATGAGCGGGCGCCGGCGCCTATTCGAGCGGTGGAATCCTCACCTCCCTGCGCAATAACGAAACGCCACTCTCACTTCCTCGATCCGCTTTTCACGGCGAATATCGGCCTCGAAATCTACGACGATTTGTAGTAGAACTTCGGCGTCACGCCGCCGTTTGTTATTGACACCGGGCGACCTACATACCCGAGCCCGCGATAGGTTCGGCTGATGAATCGCACCGACGTCACCGCCACCGAGCATCTCTTCGCGCTGGCCGAACAGACGCAGGGCTTCATGCCGGGCGACGAGGGTCGCGCCCTTTACGACGCCGCCCTGCGCTATCTCAACGGCGGCGTCGCCGTCGAAATCGGGACATACTGCGGAAAATCCACGCTGCTCCTGGGCGCGGCCGCACGGCAGTCCGGAGGAGTGGTCTACACCGTGGACCACCATCACGGCTCGGAGGAACACCAGGCCGGCTGGGAGTACCACGACGCGTCGATGGTCGACGAGGTCACCGGATTGTTCGACACGCTGCCGACGTTTCGCCGCACCCTCGATGCCGCCGGCCTCGGCGATCACGTCGTCGCCGTGGTGGGCAAGTCGCCCGTCGTGGCCAAGGCGTGGCGGACGCCGCTGCAGTTCTTGTTCATCGACGGGGGCCACTCGGAAATCGCCGCCAACCAGGATTTCGACGGCTGGGCGAAGTGGGTGGCCGTCGGCGGGGCACTGATGATTCACGACGTCTTCCCCGACCCTCGCGACGGCGGCCGTCCACCATATCTGATCTACTGCCGCGCAGTGGATTCCGGCCAGTTCCGGGAGGTGTCGGCGACCGGCTCGCTGCGGGTGCTCGAACGCGTCGCCGGCACGCCGGGGGAGCGGGTCAGCGGCCCGGCCCGCTGACGACGCACTCGCAATCGAAGTCCGTCTGCAGACCCATCGGCAACACGTCCCCGCGGAAGATGCCGGCCGCCGCGGTGGTGTCCGTCAGCGCGTCGGCGGCCAGGATCATGGCCGCCCCGGTCCACGTCGTGCGCTCCTCGGGCCAGCGTTTGCCGTCCGCGAAGACCAGGCCCGTCCAATAGGAACCGTCCTCTTCGCGCAGGTGCTGCATGGCGGCGAACTGCTCGTGCGCGGTCGACCGGTGACCGAGCGCCTCGAGGGCCATCACCAGCTCGCACGTCTCCGCGCCGGTCACCCAGGGGCGGTCGTCCACACAGCGGATCCCCAAACCGCCGACCACGAAATCGTCCCAGCGCTGCCTGATCCGCGCGGCCGCCGCCGTGCCGCGCAGCGCGCCGCAGAGGATGGGGTAGTACCAATCCATCGAATAGCGTTCCTTCTCGGTGAACGCCTCCGGATGCGCGGCGATCGCGTGGCCGAGCCGCCCGAGGGCCAGCTCCCACTCCGGCTGGGGTTCGCCGATGAGGCCGGCGAGCGCCAACGCGCAGCGGATGCTGTGGAACATGCTCGCGCACCCCGTCAGCAGCGCTTCCGGAATGGGCCCGGCTTCGCTTCGCGCCCAAGAGATCTCACCGTAGCCGAACTGCAGGTCGATGACGAAGTCGATCGACTTACGCACGACCGGCCACATTCGCGCGGCGAAGGCCTTGTCGCGTGTGATCAGCACGTGGTGCCACACTCCCGTGGCGATGTAAGCGCAGAAATTGCTGTCGCTGTTGGCGTCTTCGACCGTACCGGCGCGCGTCTGGATGGGCCAGGATCCGTCGGCCCGCTGGGTGCGGCGGCTCCACTCGTAGGCGGCCCGCGCCGGCTCCAGCAATCCCGCCGTCGTGAGCGCCATCGCGCACTCCACGTGATCCCACGGATCCGTGTGACCGCCCTCGAACCAGGGGATGGCCCCCGAGGATTCCTGCGCCGCGGCGATCGAGAGCGCCGTCTGCCGGCACTGCTCCGGGGTGACGACGCCCGGAACGCCCGGCGGATCAAACCGACGCAACGGAATACCCCGGTCCCGCGGCGTTTTCCCCGCCCTCAACGGCGCGCCGCTTGGTGAAGTACATTGCCACGCTCTTGCCTATGAGCGGGTTGAGCAGCGCCTCGGCCAGCTGGGTCACCTTGGGCCGCCGCATCAAGTCCCACACCAGCAGCTTGTGGTACGCGGCCACCGCCGGATGGTCCGGATTCGACACTCCCACCGCGCATTTGAGCCACCAGAACGGCGCGTGCAGGGCGTGGGCGTGGTGCTCGTGCGTCAACTCCATTCCGCCGCTGCGGATCTTGTCCCGCAATTCGCTGGCGCGGTAGATGCGCACGTGGCCGCCCTCGTTGGCGTGGTACTCGTCGGACAGCAGCCAGCACACCCGCTCGGGCAGCCATCGCGGCACGCTGACCACCAATGTCCCACCAACTTTGAGCACCCTGAGCAGTTCGGCGATGGCGGCGTCGTCCTGGGGGATGTGCTCCAGGATCTCGGACGCGATGGCGCAGTCGAACGTCTCGTCGGCGTAGGGCAGGTGCAGCGCGTCGCCGAGCGCGGCGGTCGCCGACGCCTCCGGTGGCGCCTCGCCGGCCTCGGCCATCGCCTGCAGCATGGTCTCCACCGAGCGCAGCTCGGAGGCGTTCTGGTCGAAGGCGACGACGTCCGCGCCGCGACGGTACGCCTCGAAGGCGTGCCTGCCCGCCCCGCAGCCGACGTCGATGACCTTGACGGACGGCCCGATGGCTAGCCGGTCGAAATCGACCGTCAGCATAGGCTTTCGCCTTCGGCGACGGCCCCGCGCGCGATGGCCCGCTCGTAGACCCGAACGGTCTGCGCCGCCACGGCCTCCCAGCTGAACACGTTGACCGCGCGATGCCGTCCCGCCGCGCCCAGGCTGCGGCGCTTCTCCGGCGAGTCGAGCAGGTCACCGAGCGCATGCGTGAGCGCGTCGACGTCGGCGGGCGGCACCAGCTCGGCGCATGCGCCGTCGGATCCGACCACCTCCGGCAGTGCACCCACCCGGCTCGCGACGATCGGGGTGCCGCTCGCCATGGCTTCCACGGCCGGGAGCGAGAAGCCTTCGTAGAGCGAAGGAATGCAGGCAACCTCGGCCGAGGCGAACAGCGCGGCCAGGTCGGCGTCGGAGACCCCGCTGGTGATGTGGACGATGTCGGAGATTCCCAGCTCGGCGATCAGCTTGTGGGTGGGGCCGTTGGGCTCCACCTTTGCCACCAGGCGCAACTCAAGGTCTCGGCTGGTGCGCAACCGGGCGACCGCGTGCAGCAGAGTGCGGACGCCCTTGAGCGGGGTGTCGGCGCTGGCGATCGCGATGACCCGCCCGCGCCGCCGCGGCTTGGTTCCGGGCTTGAACAGTTCGGTGTTCACGCCCAGCGGCACGGTGTGCAGCTGCGCGGGGGAGACGCCGAAGTCGGTGACGATGTCCGCGGCCGACGACGACGACACCGTCAGCAGGTCCGGGATCTGCCGCGCCACCTGCTTCTGCATCTTGGAAAAGCCATACCACCTGTGCACCAACGGTTTTCGCCACCATTGCGCGGCCGCCACGTCGAGCACCCGGTCGCGGGTGATCGGGTGGTGCACGGTCGCCACCACAGGCAGCCCCGCCCCGGCGATGGTCAGCAGCCCCGACCCCAGGCTCTGGTTGTCGTGGACGACGTCGAAGTCGTCCGCGCGCTGGGCCAGCAATCGGGCGACCCGCAGCGTGAACGTCCGCGGCTCGGGGAAGCCCGCGGTCCACACCGTGAGCAGTTCCAGCAGATCGATCGAGTCGCGGATCTCGCTCGGCCGGGGCACCCGGAACGGGTCGGGCTCCCGATAGAGGTCCAGGCTGGGCACTTTGGTCAGGCACACCCGCGGGTCCAGCAGGTCGGGATACGGCTGCCCGGAGAACACCTCGACGTCGTGACCGAGTTCCACCAGGCCGTGGCTGAGATGTCGCACGTAGACGCCCTGTCCGCCGCAATGGGTCTTACTACGGTAGGACAGCAAGGCAATTCGCATACTCAACTCTTCTGTGCTGGTGAACGGTGGCGGAATGGCGCCGAATCCAACGCCGTCAACGGACTCCCGAACTCCGTGACAGCAAACTGGACATGTGTCCAGACTATAGTTCGCTCGCCTAAGAGAGCGCAACGACCTCGGACATCGCGGCGCCGCGCCCGGACCGTACCGGAAATGTCCCCCACGCGAAGATCATGCCACTTGGGCGTTCACCGCGACGTGCGGACCGCTTGGCCACACCGTCGAACCGACGTGCAACGCGCTCGTTAACCGGATGATCCGTTCTGTGGAGAGGAGCCGCCCCGGACGCCGTGCGTGGTCATCGGTGGGCGCGCCGCCGAGTTCATCAAGGCCGAGCATCGATTCTGAGCCGGGTGCGGGGTTGTTACCATCGCGCCGTGCCTGACTCGGCTGCATCACCCGGACCCCGCCCCGTCACCCGGCGCGGCCTCCTCAAGTGCGCAGCCCTGACGCCGGTCCTGCTCGGCGCGGCCGCCGGCCTGGAAGCGCCGGCGGCATCCGCCGCCGCCACCAGGCTGATCGATTTCGCCGAGCGGCGGATCTCGCCCGACGAGATCAAAGTGGCCGGCTACGACGGCGTGGTGAATTACGTCTCGGCGTCGCGGCCGGGGGCGAACTTCGAGGCCAAACCCATCACCCGCGAGTACGCGGACTCATTGCGCGCGGCGGGCCTGCAGATCGTCAGCAACTTCCAGTACGGCAAGCCCGGCTGGCCCGACCCGTCGGACTTCACCCGCGGGCACGACGGCGGGGTGGCGGACGCTCGCACCGCCATGGGCCTGCATGCCGCCGCTGGTGGGCCTCCTTCTGCTCCAATCTTTTTCAGCGTCGACGACGACATCGACGAGAACACTTGGAACGGTCAGGCCGTCGACTGGTTCCGCGGGATCAACTCCGCGCTGGGCGTGGGCCGCACCGGCATCTACGGGCACGCCAAAGCGTGCGGGTGGGCGATCAGGGACGGCGTCGTCGGGCAATCGAGCACGCCCGGACACCGGTGGGCCTGGCAGACCAAGTCGTGGTCGCACGGCGAGCGTGAACCCGCGGCGGTGCTCTACCAAGCGGTGGTCAACAGCCCGTCCAATCCCAGCCCACTGCTCGGCGGGATCAACGTCGACATCGACGACGTCCTCGCCGCCGACTTCGGCCAGTGGGACCTCGCCCGCTGAGCTGAGTCCGGCGCCCGCGTCCACGAGACGTAAACCAGCGCGACCCCACCCGGCGTGTCGTGTACGTGGTTTACGTGTCGCGAGCGAGCCGTGTCGCGAGCGAGCCGCGGGCGCGACGGGCATCGCACCCCGCCACCCGCCACCAACGCGACGACGCCCCGGGTGCGCGTGGGCTCCCGGGGCGTCGCAGGGTCGAGCTGACTACTTGAGGTCGAACCGGTCGCTGTTCATGACCTTGACCCATGCCGCGACGAAGTCCTCGACGAACTTGCCCTGGCTGTCGTCCTGGGCGTAGATCTCGGCCAGCCCGCGCAGCACCGAATTCGACCCGAACACAAGGTCATTCGCGGTGGCGGTCCACTTCAGTTCGCCGCTCGCGCGGTCGTGGCCCTCGTAGACGTTCTCGACAGTTCCCGACGGCTTCCACTCCGTACCCATGTCGAGCAGGTTGGCGAAGAAGTCGTTGGTCAACGCGCCCGGCCGGTCGGTCAAGACGCCGTGCTTGGCGCCGCCATGGTTGGCGCCGAGGGCACGCAGGCCGCCGATCAGCACGGTCATTTCCGGTGCCGTCACCCCGAGCAGGTACGCCCGCTCCATCAGCAGGTGCTCCACCGGGGCCTTCTCGCCGGGACGAACGTAGTTGCGGAACCCGTCGGCCCGCGGCTCGAGCACCGCGAACGACTCCACGTCGGTGTTCTCCGCAGAGGCATCGGTACGCCCAGGCACGAAATGCACGCTGATCTCGTAGCCGGCGTCCCTGGCCGCCTTCTCGACCGCCGCCGATCCCGCCAGCACGATCAGGTCGGCCAACGAGATCTTCTTGCCGCCAGAAGCCGAGCCGTTGAAGTCCTGCTGGATCTTCTCCAGGACCGGCAGCACCTTGTCCAGCTCGGAGGGCTCGTTGCACTCCCAGTTCCGCTGCGGCTCCAGGCGCAACCGGGCACCGTTGGCGCCGCCGCGCTTGTCCGTGTTGCGGTAGCTGGCCGCCGCCGACCACGCCGTCTTGACCAGCTGTGGAACCGACAGGCCGGACTCGAGGACCTTGCTCTTCAGCGATGCGACGTCCTGCTCGTCGACCAGCTCGTGGTCGACCGCGGGGACCGGGTCCTGCCACAGCTGCGGCTCGGGGATCCACGGGCCGAGGTAGCGGCTGATCGGTCCCATGTCGCGGTGCAGCAGCTTGTACCAGGCCTTGGCGAACGCCTCGGACAGCTCCTCGGGGTGCTCCAGCCACCGCTGGGTGATCCGCCGGTAGGTGGGGTCCTCTCGCAGCGCCACGTCGGTGACCAGCATGGTCGGTGCGCGGCCAGGCCCACCGAAGGGGTCGGGGATGGTGCCCGCACCGGCGCCGTCCTTGGCTACAAACTGCCAGGCGTCGCCGGGGCTCTTGGTCAGCTCCCACTCGTAGCCGTAGAGGTTCTGCAGAAACCCATTGCCCCACTTGGTCGGGGTCGCGGTCCAGACCACCTCCAGGCCGCTGGTGATGGCGTCCTTGCCCACGCCGGTGCCGTACGAGCTCTTCCAGCCCAGGCCCTGCTGTTCGATCGGGGCGGCCTCCGGCTCGGGCCCGACCAGATCGCCGCTGCCGGCCCCGTGGGTCTTGCCGAAGCTGTGGCCGCCGACGATGAGGGCGGCGGTCTCCTCGTCGTTCATCGCCATCCGGCCGAACGTCTCGCGAATGTCGATGGCCGCGGCGATGGGATCCGGCTTGCCTTCGGGCCCTTCCGGATTGACGTAGATCAGGCCCATCGTGGTGGCCCCGTAGGGCTGGGCGAGGTCACGTTTGCCCGAGTAGCGCTTGTTGGTCCCCAGCCAGGTGTCCTCCTCACCCCACAGGATCTCCTCCGGCTCCCAGACGTCCTCGCGGCCAAACGCGAACCCGAAGGTCTTGAAGCCCATCGACTCCAGCGCGCAGTTACCCGCGAAGATGATCAGGTCGGCCCAGGAGATCTTGTTGCCGTACTTCTTCTTGACCGGCCACAGCAGCCGGCGGGCCTTGTCCAGGCTTACGTTGTCCGGCCAGCTGTTGAGCGGGGCGAACCGCTGCATGCCCTGACCGCCGCCGCCGCGGCCGTCGAAGATGCGGTAGGTGCCCGCCGCGTGCCAGCTCATCCGGATGAATAGGCCCCCGTAGTGGCCGTAGTCGGCGGGCCACCAGTCCTGGGAGGTGGTCATCACCGAGATCACGTCGGCCTTGAGCGCGTCGACGTCGAGTTTGGCGAACTCTGCGGCGTAGTCGAAGTCGTCACCGAGCGGGTTGGACTTGGGGTTGTGCGGCTGCAGCGTCGACGGGTCGACCTGGTCGGGCCACCAGTCCCGGTTCGTCAAGGGTCCGCGCGCCTTCGGCTCGGGCGAGGAGATCGCCGGATTCTCGCTCTCGCTGTTGCTGGACGTCTTGGAATTATCGTGGGGCGGACGGCTTTCGGAGATATCGGAGGACACAGCATTCCTTTCTTCGGTCAATCGGGCTGCGATCTAGGAACCAGCTGTCGAACATTCGGGGCATAGGCCCCAGTAGATGACTTCGGCCTCGTGGAGGACGAAGCCGTCGAGCACGTTGTCGACATCGGCCGGCGTCAGGCAGGGGGCCTCGCCGACCGCGCAGTCGATGTCGGTGATGACGCCGCAGGACCGGCACACGACGTGGTGGTGATTGTCGCCGACCCGCGACTCGTAGCGGGCGACCGACCCCGACGGTTGAATGCGCCGAACCAAACGCGCCGCGGTCAGCGCGTTGAGCACGTCGTACACGGCCTGTCGGGACACTTCGGGCAGACCGCCACGCACCACCGAGAAGATCGTCTCGGTATCGGCGTGAGGATGGGCGTCCACCGCCTGCAGCACGGCGACCCGGGGGCGGGTCACCCGCAAATCGGCCATGCGCAAAAGCTCGGCGTGATCGGCCGTCGATGACACCGCATCAATATGACGCCTTATCTGGAACCAGTCAAGACTTTGTTGTGAAGCCGCGCACATTTCACAGCCGATATGACCCAAGCCATCCCCGGGGGCGGCCTATGCCGGCTTCAAGGCGCTGCCCTGGCGCCACTGGTCCCAGCTGAGCGTCCAATCCCCGTTCTGCGCCAGCTTCAGCGGCGGGCCGCCGGTATTGCGCACCTCGACCACATCGCCCGCCACCGAGAAGTTGTAGAACCATTTCGCGTTGTCCGCGTTGAGGTTCAGGCATCCGTGGGAGGTGTCCTGGTGGCCCTGGGCCCACACCGTGGCGTCGAGCTGGTGCAGGTAGATGCCGTCGGTGCTGATCTTCGTGGCGTAGTTGATGGTCTCGCGATACCCGAGCCGGGAGTTCTTGGGCAGCCCGAAGGTCGAGGAGTCCATGATGACCGGATTGCCCTTGTCCAGGACGGTGTAGACGCCCGACGGGGTCCACAACGAGATGGTCTGCTCGCCGACCTTCTCCGTGCCGCCCATTCCCATGGAGGTGGGCATGGTGCGGACCAGGGCGCCGTTGTCGAAGACGCTGACCTGGTGGGTGGCATCGTCGGCGATGGAGACGTGCGCGTCCCCGATCTTGAAGGAAACCCGGGTGTCGTCCTGCCCGAACAGGCCGCCGCCCAAGCCGATTCCGTAGATCTTGGCTTCGGCCGTGACGGTCGTGCCGGGTGCGTAGTAGTGCTCCGGACGCCAATGGGCGTTCTGGCCGTCGACCCAGAACCACGAACCGTCGACCTTGGGGCTGGTGGTAATGCTCAGCTGCCGTTCGGCGGCCGCCCGGTCGGTGATCTGCTCGTCGAAGTGGGCGACCACCACGGTGCCAACCCCGTACGTTCCGCCGTCCTTCAGCACCGCCTCCGACGTCGTGGTGAAGGAGACCTTGGTCTGGTTGGAGGGCCGCAACGTCGAGAAGGTCGACACCTGGGTCGCCCCAACGCCGTTCGACCCGCGGCTGGACACGGTCAGCGTGTAGGTGCGTCCGTAACCGAGCGGGACCGTAGGCTTCCAGACGGTGTTGTCCGGGGTCAGCACGCCCTGGACCGACTTGCCACTTTCATTGACCATCTGAACGTCGGTCAGCGTGCCGGCGTTGGCTTTGACGGTGACGTGGGCGAGCGGGTCGACGTCACGCGCGTTGGCGCCCGGAGTGATCGAGATCTCTGCTGGGCCAGTGGTTTTCGAGGCGGTGCCGCGGTTCCCGCAGCCACCGCTGGCGCACTGCGGCCTCAGCACGGCGTACACCACGCCGGCGACGGCGACGACCACCAGCACCGCGAGCAACACCCGGCGGGGCCGCTTGACATGAAGGATCTGCCGGACGAGCTGATCGCTGTTTTGTGACGCCATCGGGTTGCCGGATCCTTGATTCATGTGGGCTGGAAGTTATAGATGAGATAGCCCAACGCGGACGAATCGAAACCGGCGGGCGCGTCACGGAGGATCATGGCAACATGGCCGACGACGAACTCCGCTCTACCGCGAGCGGCCCGAGGCGTTCACCGCGCAGCGCACCAAATTGGCGGCCGCGGCACGCAAGCGCGGTGACGCCGCCGCCGCGCGGCGAATCTCCGCTTGCCGCAAGCCCACAACGTCCGCCTGGATCGTGAATCGGCTGGCCCTCCAGCACGGGGACACCGCCCAGCGGCTCGGCGATCTGGGTGACCGGCTCCGCGACGCGCACGCGACCATGGACGGCGGCCGGATCCGCGACCTGTCGGCCGAACAGCACAGGCTCATCGACCGACTCGCCCGCACCGCGTTCGAGACGGCCGGGGTTGGGACGCCGTCGCCGTCGGCGCGCGACGACGTGACCAGCACGCTACAGGCCGCGATCGCCGATCCCGAGGTGCGCGCTCGCCTCGGCCGCCTGACGCGTCCCGAGCGGTGGTCGGGGTTCGGCGCGTTCGCCGACGCCGCCCCGGAGCCCGGACCCGCGCCCAAGGCGGGTCGGAAGGCGACACGTTCGCGGCCGGCCGCGGAACGGCCCGACGACGGGGCGGCGCGCCGGCGGGAGAAGTTGGCCGCCGTCGTCGCGGCCGCCGAACGCGACCGGGTGGCGGCGGATGAGGCGTTGTCCGCGCGGCAATCCGACCGCGCCGCTGCTCAGCAGCGCCGTGACCGGGCGCTGGCGGGCCTGCGCGCCGCCGAGCGCGAACTCGATGCCGCCGACGAGGAATACGAGGAGGCCAAGCGGGCCAGCCGCACCGCCGCACAGGTCGTCGAGGAGGCGAAGGCGCAGCTCGACCGCGGATGACCCGCGCGGCGTTTCCCAGAGGGCTGCTGGGGTATCAGTGCTGTCGTGACTTCGCTATGGCTGTCCGACCGCGCCGAACCATCCTGGACCGCAAGCCGGCTGGAGGACGGGCCCCGTTCCGCCGACATCATCATCGTCGGGGCCGGGATCACCGGCCTGATGACCGCGGTGCTGCTGGCCCGCGCCGGCAAGGAGGTGCTGGTGTTGGAGGCGCGCACGGTCGGCGCCGGCACCACCGGGAACACCACCGCGAAGATCAGCCTGTTGCAAGGCACCCACATGACAAAGATCCTGGCCAAACACGGCAAGGACCTGGCCCGCGCCTACGTCGAGGGCAACCGCGAGGGCCAGGACTGGGTGATCCACCACTGCGAGTCGCACGGCGTGGCGGTCCAGCGTGAGGACGCCTACACCTACGCCCAGTCCGCGAGGGGCGTCCTGTCGGCCAAGGCCGAGCTGAAGGCCTGCCAGGCCGTGGGCCTGCCGGTCGAGTGGGACGACGACGCGGGCGTGCCCTTCCCCTACCACGGCGGCGTGCGGCTGCCGGACCAGGCGCAATTCGATCCGATGCCGTTCCTGGACACGCTCGCCGAGGAATTCACCGACCGCGGGGGACGGCTCGTCGAACACACCCGGGTCCGCCGGGTGTCATGGCGCGGCGACAAGCTGCGCGTCTACGTCAATGACCCGGATCAGCGCGACGTGGAACTCGAGACCGGCAGGTTGGTACTCGCGACCGGCGTCCCGATCCTCGACCGCGGCGGGTTCTTCGCCCGGGTGAAGCCGAGCCGCTCGTACTGCCTGGCCTACCGGGTGCCGGGCGAGATCACCCGGCCGATGATGATCTCGACCGACTCGCCAATGCGTTCGGTCCGGTATGCGCCCGCCGCGGACGGGGAACGGTTGATCGTGGGCGGCGCCAGCCACACCGTGGGCCGCAAGCGCAGCCCTTCCAAGGACCTCGAAGAACTCTCGTCCTGGACCGAGGAGCACTACCCCGGCGCCGAGCAGACCCACTTCTGGTCGGCCCAGGACTACACGCCCATCGACGACCTGCCCTACGTCGGCCCTATCCTGCCGAACAGCGAGAGCATCTACGTCGCAACGGGTTTCAACAAGTGGGGGATGACCAACGGGGCCGCCGCGGCGCTGGCGCTGTCGAGCCGCATCCTGGGCGGGCGGATGGACTGGTCGCGCGCGTTCGCCAGCTGGAGCCCGCACGAGCTGTCCGGTGTGTTCACGGCCTTGCAGTTCAACGCGGAGGTGGGCTTCGACCTGGCCAAGGGCTGGGTGACCCCCGCGACGCGCATCGGCCGGCGCGGTCCCGCCCCGGACGAGGGCGGCGTGGTGAGCGGACCCCCGTGGCACCTGGAGGCCCGCTGCCGCGTCGACGGGACGGAGCACCGCGTCTCGCCGGTCTGCACGCACCTGGGCGGGATCGTCAACTGGAACGATGCCGACAAGGCGTGGGAATGCCCGTTGCACGGGTCGCGGTTCGCACCGGACGGGACGCTGCTGGAGGGGCCGGCCACCCGCGACCTGACGGAGTCGGGCACCGAGTCCGGCTGAGTCAGACCTGACGCCACGACGGCTGCGCGGGATCGGCCAGGCGCATGTCGACCGGGCCGAATCCGAACACGGCGATGACGGCGGGGTCGGGCTGGTTGGCCGGCACCCCGTCGTAGTGCGGGGTTCGCGCGGCGCGCTTCACGTAACCGCCGGCGCCGACAGGGACGGCGTCTTGGGGCCGGAAGTCGTTGCCGCTGTTGACGAACCAGGTGCCCGACACCACCACCTGGATGCGGTCGGTCGCGTACGTGTGCGGCGCACTGAACCAGCCGGGATTCCACCTCATCATCACCAGGTACGGCCCGGGCTTGTCGAAGTCGCCGTACAGCTTCGCCATCTCGCCGCTGTGCGCTGGCAGATTGCCCCAGGACTCGAAGGCGATCCGGTCGAAGGGCAGGACGAATGTCTCGGCGGGGTCCGGTCCGTTTTCGGGTGGCGGCGACAATGCGACATCGGCTTTCGCCGCGGGCTCGGGTTCCAGGGCGGCCTCGGTGGCGGCGAACGCCGCGAGCATCAGCGGCGCCGCCACGAGCAGTGCCCTTCGATTCGGTTCCATGCTTCCCCCGGTTTCAATGATATTCTGCCACAATACGATTCGACCGCCCTCAACCCTTGCGGTAGACGAGCCAGCGCAGCTCAATCGGGGACTGCTCCCGCTCGACGTCGAACACGTCGAGGCCGCTGGCCCACCCGTCGAACCATCCGGTGGGCGGCCACGCCCCCTCGGGTAGGTGCGCCTTCTCGTAGTCGTACGCCGAGTCGTCGCCGACCAGTTCGAGCGGCAGCCCGGCCGCGGATTTCGCCACTTCGTCGCGGGTGAACAGCATCGTGTTGCACTGCTGGCCGAGCTCGCGGGCGGCGGCGTCGGGGGTGTAGCCGGGACGCGCCAGGAAGGTGTTGAACACCAGGACCCCGGCCGCGGCCAGGCAGTCCGCGGCGAGTTCGAACACGCCCCTCAGCTCGTGTGTCGTGCGGAAGTCCGACACCACCTCGGAGAGCAACATCAGCTGGTATTGGTCGTGGACGCCCTCCAGGGCCGTGAAGACGTCGCTTTGGATGACGCGCACGCCGAGCGATTCTCCCTCGGCCGCCGAGCGGATTTCCTCGGCGAACTTCGGCGTCATCTCAACCGCGTCCACCGGGTGCCCGCGCCGGGCCAGGGCCAGGGCGTTGCGCCCGGTCCCCGCGCCGATGTCCAGCACCCGGTACGCCGCCGGGTCGGGCGCCTCGGCGGCGAGCGCCATCACCCGCGCGTCGGGTTCGGTGCCGAACAGCGGCGGCGTGCGAAAGCCCACCCATTGCTCGTAGTCAGCCTCGATGCTGCGCCATTGCGCCTTGACGCGGTAGTTGAGCCCGGTGCCGAAGGGGAGGCTGAACGAGATGACGATGTCGGAGCGGGGGGAGGCCTTGAACGCCTTGGCCAGCTCCGCCTCCAGCACCGACCTGAGCTGGAGGGATTGTTCGGCGGTATAGGCGACGCCCAGGCTGGCGCAGAGGTTCGCGCACAGCTGCACGTACTCGTCGATCAGGCCCGGCACGGCGGGAACGGTGATCTGGCCCTCGGCGGTCGAGCGGCGATACAACCGCCGGATCATCGCCTCGCGCAGCGCCGCCGGGTCGAAGGATCTGGGTGGGCCGTCTTCCACCAGACCCTTCTACAGGACCGTCCGGTCCGACACCAATGCCGGCGGGCGCACGCTCGAACGCTCAGCGCCCGAGCAGTTGGTTTTTCAGCCGGTCGTATTCGTCGTCGGTCAGCTGCCCGCCGTCGCGCAGCTTGGTGATCTCGCGGATCCTGGCCGCTACTCCGGTGACCACGATCCGCGGCTCGGCGCGCGGCGCCTCGGCAGCGCCGGCGGGCGCCGGGTCGCCGAACCTGGCGACGACCCGTTGGCCGGTCACCGGGACGCCGTCCGCGCCGCCGCGTGGAGGGCCGGCCATGGCGCGCCCGGTCATGCCCGCGAGTCCCATGTCGCTGAGTGCCGCGCTCGAGTCGGCCTCCAGCGGCGCGGCCGCGACGGGGTCCACGCCGGCGAGCGGTGATGTCAGCGCCAGCGCGTGCACGTCCGTAGCCTCGACGGTCCAGCCCTGCGGCACGGACAACGCCCCCACCGCCTTGGCCTCGGCCAGCCCGGCCGACACCGCGGGCATCGTGCCCGGGCTCAGGTTCGACAAGCTCGCCGGGAACCCCAAGACGGGGGCGCGTGCGGTCCCCGGCCATACCTCGGTCCCGTCCCAGCCGCTGACGATGGCGTCGGTGTGATAGCCGAGCAGGAGGCTGGCGACGGCGTAGGGGAAGTCGATCGCCCCGTCGAGGATCGAGATGGGGAAGAGCAGACCAATGGTGGATGCGCCGCTCGGCAGGCTGACGAAGATGGTGATCAGGTCGGTCAACGGGGTCAGCGGGTCGGACGAGGCCGCCGGTGCCGCGGTCGCGAGGCCCTGAAGCGCGTCGGGAACCGAGGACAGCAGCTGCGGGACCCCGGAGAGCACGCCCTGCGCATCGCCGGCGGATGCGCCGACCGCTTGGCTCACCGCGGCCGCCTGACCGGCCGGGCCGCCCGGCGTGGTGTTCTGCGGCGGCGAGCTCAGCGCCGTCAGCACCGTCGAGGTCGCCGACGAGGCCGCGTAGGTGTACATCGCCGCGGCGTCCTGCGCCCACATCTCGGCGTAGTCGGCCTCGGTGGCCGCGATCGCCGGCGTGTTCTGTCCGAAGAAATTGGTCGCCACCAACACCGCAAGCAGGCTGCGGTTGGCCGCGACGACCTGTGGTGGCACCGTGGTGGCGAACGCCGTTTCGAAGGCGGCGGCCGCGGAGGTCGCGTGATCCGCCGCTTCCTCCGCGATCGACGCGGTGCCGCTCAACCAATCCACGTAGGGGGCGGCCGCCGCCGTCATCGACGCCGACGCGGGGCCCGCCCACCGTCCGGTGGTCAGCTCGACCAACACCGATTGGTACGCGCCGGCCGCCGCATACAGCTCGTCGGCCAATTGCGCCCAGCCCTGCGCCGCGCTCAGCAATGACGCCGAGCCGGGTCCGGCATACATCCGGCCGGAGTTGATCTCCGGCGGAAGCATCCCAAAATCCATTGCAGCGCAGTCCTTTTCGAAAAGTCGCGGTATCCCGGAGGGCGGTCACCGACCGAGCAGTCGGTTCTTCTGCTCGGTGTACTCGTCCTCGGTCAGGATTCCCTCGTCGCGTAGCTTGGCGAATTCGCGCAACTCGGCCGCCACTCCCGTCACCACCGGGCGAGGCGGAGCCTCCGGCGCTCCGGCGTCGCCCTCGGTCGCCGGTCCCGGGGCGGTGTCCGCCCCACCGGTGGCGGCCTGCCCGCGGTCGACCGCGGGCGCCTTGCCCCCATCGCCACCGGCGCCCAGGTTGCCGCCGATGGCCCGCCCGGCCAGGGCCGCCAGCGCCATCTGGCCGAAGAAGCCGGACCCGGCTGCGGCCCCGCCCTCGACCGCGCCGGCCGTGGCGGCGGTGGCGGCGGGCAGCGCCGGCAGGGCGTAGGAGATGGGGCGCACCGCGGGCGTGGCGATTGTCCAGGTCGCGGGCACCGACAGGCTGCCCGCCGTGTGGGCCTCGCCCAGAGCGGCCGAGACCCTCGGGGCGGGCGGCACGGTACCCGGGGGGAGGTTGAGCAGGGTCGCCGGGAAGTCCCGGACGGGCGCGGGCCCCGTGCCGGGCCAACTCTGTTCGCCGTTCCACCCACTGACGATGTCGTCGGTGTGCACACCGATGTAGTAGCTGACGATGTCGATCGGGAGCGCCACGGCGCCCACGGTGCTCAGCGGGATGTCGCCGAATATTCCCACCAGGCCCGCCGGCAGGTCCACGAAGACCGTGATCAGGTCGGATAGCGTGGCCAGCGAATCGGCCGGCGCGGCGGACACGGGGGCCGCCGTCGCGAGGCTCTGCAGCGCACTGGGTACCGCACTGAACGTTTGCTGAACGGACGAGACAGCGCTTTGCGCCTGGCCGGCCGAGGTGCCGGCGGCCTGGGCGGCGGTCGCCGCCTGGGTGGACGCGCCGCTGGGGTTCGTGTTCTGTTGCGGGGCGGTGAAGGGTGTCAGCGTCGTCGCGGACGCCGAAGCGGCCGCGTATCGGTACATCGCAGCGGCGTCCTGGGCCCACATCTCGACGTACTGGGCCTCGATGTTCGCGATCGCGGAGGTGTTCTGCCCGAAAAGGTTGGTTGCGACCAGCCTCGCGAACACCGCGCGGTTGCTGGCGACCAGTTGGGGCGGCACCGTCGATGCGAACGCCTCTTCGTAGGCCGCGACGGCAGCCCTGGCCTGCGCGGCGGCCTCCTCGGCCTGCGTCGCCACGCCGCCGAGCCAGCTGACGAACGACGCCGCCGCGGCCGCCATGGACGCCGACGACGGACCCTGCCAGGGACCGGCGGCAAGTCCGGACACAACCGCCCGATACGCATTGGCGGTCATGTGCAGTTCGCCCCCCAACCCCTCCCAGGCTTCGGCCGCGGCCGCCATCGAATCCGCGCCGGGACCGACGTACATTCGGCCGGAATTGAGCTCCGGCGGGAAGATCGAGTAGTCCATGCCGGCCCCTAACTGCGGCCGATCCGGCGGCTCGTCGCGGGGGTTGCGACGGGGTCGGCGGAGGGTCGGTCCCGGTGTCCGGTGTCAGTGAGCAACAGCACCCGGCTTATGGATTTGCTGGCAGCGCCGCGCGACGAGTCCGTTCGCATTGCCTGCACTCCCGTCCACGGGGCGCGGACCGACCACCAAAAGCGTTGCGGCGCATCCGTTGCCGTGGTCTCGATGCGACCGCCCGATTTCGGACAGCGTGCCGGAATAGGCCGTCCACCAGCGCAAATCCTTGCCCCCTACTCAGCCTGGATACTTACTCTCGAGCAGCTCCCGGCGATTCACATCGACGTCCCAACGGTGCCGATATTAGTTGACGCGGCGGCTTGCCCGAAGCGAAGTCGCCGGTCAACCGGCCTTCCGTTCACAATTCGTGCGATGTGACGCGGTTGCTGGCTTCCGCCGCGCCGCCGGTTGGCGGCCGCCCGCGTTCACCGCGCCGTTGCCGCGACGTCAGCGGCACGACGGCACCGCACGCCTCCGCGTCCCCCGCGTTTTCGCAGCGGAAGTCGGCGAATCTGCGGAATTTTTCGATCCCGTGCCGCACGGCCGCGCATTGCGGTGGCCAGAATTAAATCCGATTTCGTGCCGTCGGCAATTGTTGTCATATCACCGTCTGGACCGCGGGTAATCACGGTGCCGATTTTCCACGCACCGCGCGAGCAAATTGCAACGCGAGCAGTCGCCGCGCTCCGGTTGAGCACCGCGTGCGGATCGGGTACTGAACGAGCATGACCGAAAACGAGATAGCGCGGCTCGGCGGCGCCCGGTTCGTGTCCTTGACGACGTTCAAGCGCGACGGGAATGGCGTCGCCTCGCCGATGTGGGTCGTGCGTGACGGTGACCTGCTCTGGTTCTGGACACCGGCCGAGGCGTTGAAGGTCAAGCGGATTCGCCGCGACACGCGCGTCTCCCTGGCTCCGTGCGGCCGGACGGGCAAGGTCCGCGACGGTCAGACCGTCGCCGACGGCACGGCCGAGGTGGTCACCGCACCCCGGGAAGTCGCTCGCATCGAATCGCTCATCAAGCGCAAGTACGGGCTGGAATTCCGGCTCGTCACGCTCATCGAAACGATTGCGGCTCGCGGCCGCAAACCACGGGTGGCCCTACGGGTCGCGTTGGCGGGAACCACTCCGTAAGGCCGGCGTCGCCCAATACCCAGCCCTTTACAAGCGATTCAGGATTTCCCTATTTTTAATAGTTGGGTCGATCAAGCGCTCATATACTGACCGCACCGCGAAACACGACAAGAAAAGAAGGTCGCCAAATGTTCCCACCCCGTTGGCTTGCCAAGCTCGCAGTCCCCGTGATGGTCGGGGCCGCCTTGTCGGCGAGCACGGCGATTGCGCTCGCCGATGCCACCGACGACGCGTTCATCGCGCAATTGCATAAGCTCGGATTCACCTGGCCCTCAAACGACGACTCCGACATGATCGCGGTGGGCCACCAGATCTGCGCCGACCGCAATGGCGGCAAGACGCCGGATCAGATCGCGTCGGACATCCACAGCACGTTGGGCCCCAAGGGCATCACGTTCGCGGACGTCACCTCGATGGTGAGTGCCGCCGAATCCAACTACTGCCCGGGTTAATCGGCTGCCGGTCCGCGCGGACGCCGTAGGTGGGGCGGCGTTCGCGCGGGCCTCCTCGAGATCGCCCGACCGGCCGTCCTATTGTTCGTAGACAGGCCAAATCGGGCGGTCTTGGAGCAGGGGTGGGTTACGGGCGATGCGGGAGCCGACGCCAGCGGAAAGCTCGGCCGAGCTGCGGGTGGGAAGCCTGCTTCGATACCCGGTGAAGTCGATGCTCGGGGAGACCGTGAGCAGCCTGCTGGTGGACGAGGACGGTGCGGCGGGTGACCGCCGGCTGGCGCTCGTCGACGCCGTCACCGGACACATCGCGAGCGCCAAGCACGCCCGGCTGTGGCGCGGGCTGCTCAAGTGCACCGCCAACGGTGACGCGGGACAGGTAAGCATCGCGTTACCCGACGGGACCAACGTGGCGGCCGACGACCCCGCCGTCGACGAACTGCTGTCGCGCCTCACGGGCCGCACGGTGCGCCTGGTGCGCCACCGGCCGGACGGCGCGACTCTGGAACGACCCGACCCGGAGCAACTCCTGGACCTCGGGCTGGACGCCGAGGTGAGCGGCCGATTCCTCGAGATCGCGCAGAAGACACCGGGCGATTCGTTCACCGACGAGGCGCCCCTGCACGCCATCACGACGGCCACCCTGGACCACATCGGGGTCGAAGCGCTGCGGTACCGGCCGAACCTGGTGATCGCCACCCCGCCCGGCTACCCGCCCTACGGCGAAAACGACTGGGCTGGAAAAGAACTCGTTATCGACAAGGCGCGGTTGCGGGTGCTGACGGCCACGTCGCGATGCGTGGTACCCACCCTGGAGCACGGACCGTTGCCGCGGGCTCCCCAGGCGCTGCGCACCCCGGCGGCCGAGAACCGGATCGACACGGGCGGTCACGGTGCCCAGCCCTGCGCGGGCGCGTATCTCGAGGTGTTGACGGCGGGCGTTGTCCGCGTGGGCGACCGCGTCACGGTCGAGTAGCGAGCCGGAGCCAGCTCAGCCGGTGACCGCGGCGAAGTCAATCCACAGGTGCCGCGGACCGCGGAACACCTGGTTGTGCCGGTAGGGCGGCGGGTCGACCACCAGCTTCGGCGATTCGACGCGGCGCAGCAATGCCTCCAGCGCCAGGTTGACCTCCAGGCGCGCCAGCGGCCCGCCCATGCACGCGTGTATGCCGCTGCCCCAACCGAAGTGCTCGTTGTCCGCACGCAGCGGATCGAAGCGGTCGGGGTTGTCGAACCGGCGCGGATCCCTATTGGCCGCCGCGTAGACGAGGTGCACGGCCGAGCCCGCCGGGATCAGGGTGCCGGCAATCTCGATGTCGGCGGTGGCGCTGCGGCTGGGGAAGAACTGGACCGCGGACTGCAGCCGCTGGACCTCCTCGATGGTCCGGGGGATCAACTCCGGGCTCCTGCGCACCAGGTCCCAGGCACCGGGATTGCGCAGGAGCGTGAGCACGCAATTGGTGATGGTGTTGACGGTGGAGTCGTGGCCCGCGACCAGCAACAGCATGGCGTTGGACGTCGTCTCCCTGACCGACATGGGGCCGTCGGGCCCGTCGTCGTGCAGCAGCCTGGACAGCAGCCCCTCGCCGGGCGTCCGCGCGTAGTCCTTGACCAAGCGTCCCAGGTAGTCCAGCAACTCCGCGGTGCTGGCGCGGCCCTTCTCGGCCAGGTCGCGGCCTTCCTCGGTGGCGCCCTCCGGGCCGAGGTCGGTGCCCATCATGAAGTCGAAGATCCACGAGTGGAACATCGGCTCGTCCTCGACGGGCACGCCCAGGATCTTGCAGATGACGGCGACGGGGATCGGGTAGGCGAAGTCCTCGACCACGTCCAGCCGCGTGAAGTTCCGGCCCTTGACGGTGTCGAGCAGGTCGTCGGCCAGACGCACCACCAAGGGTTCCATGCCGGGGATCAGGTCGGGGGAGTGCGGCGGGCCGAAGTGGCGCATCATCTGGCGTCGCGCCCGGTCGTGATCCGGCGGGTCGGACACGATGATGCTGGCCTCGCGCCCGTAGGCAGGCAGCTGCGCGGCGCCTGGCTCGGGCGCGGGCTTCTCGCCGCCGAAACCCGCCGGGCTTCTGCTGATGTCCGAGCTGATGCGCGGGTCATGCGCGAGGGCGAGCAGCTCGTCGTATCCGGTGACGACGAACGTCTTCTCGCCGACCTTGGCCACCGGGGCCTTGCGGAGTTGCTCGAAGTACGGGTAAGGATTCGGCCGGTTCTCGAACTTCATCGCCTCGGCCCAGGCGGTTGCGGCGTCCATCGGGTCTCCCAGGTTCAGCGGCTGCGCGGGCGGAATTCGGCCCCGCGCGACGTCGGGTCGTGTCCGGTCAGCACCACGTCGGGCATGGCGGTCGGCTCGCGGGGGTCGGGGAAGCGGGCCGGCATCGGCTCGAAGATCGCGGGGCGGTCATACCCCGGCGGGGGCGGCGGAAAAGCGGCCGACCGCTCAATGAGCGAGGCGTAGTACGGCAGCCACTTGCCGTGGTTGAACGTCACCGCCCCGACGATTCGGCCGCGATACCCGTAGGCGGCGGCAAAGCGCCGCTGCTCGGGCGAGCCCTGGGTGAAGACGATCTCGTCGCCGAAAGAACAGACCCCGACGCTCTTGATGTTGACGCCGAACTGCCCCGACCAGAAGGATGGCAGCGGCAGATGCGGGCGTCGCCCCAGTTCCAGGCTGATCATGTTGTTGGCCGCCACCTCGGCGCCGAAAACCGCGTTGTCCCAATGCTCCTGGGACATGAACTGGTACTCGTAGAGCACGTGCGGGGCGCGCGCGACGTCGCCGGCGACGAAGATGTTGTCGGTCACCACCCCGTTGATGTCGAACGCCCGGCAGCCCGCGTCGCACGCCACCCCCCAGAAGCCG
This sequence comes from Mycobacterium sp. 050134, assembly GCF_036409085.1. Taxonomy (NCBI): domain Bacteria; kingdom Bacillati; phylum Actinomycetota; class Actinomycetes; order Mycobacteriales; family Mycobacteriaceae; genus Mycobacterium; species Mycobacterium sp. 050134. The sequence goes on along the minus strand of NZ_JAZGLV010000009.1, from coordinate 79,639 downwards.
CTGGCCAACTGCGCGCCCTCGAGCCACTCCACGTTGCGGATCGACCCCAGCGACGCCACCACCACGTCGACGTCGAGCGTCGTACCGTCCGAGAGGTGCGCGGCGCGGACGTGGCCGGCGGCGTCCCCGTCCAGACCCTGCACCGCCACGCCGGTGCGCAGGTCCACCCCGGCATCGATCTGCATCTGTGCCGCGATGTCACCGATGACGCCCCCGAGCGCGCCCACCAGCGGCGCCTTGCCTCGCTCGGCGACCGTCACCGCGAGCCCTAACTCGCGGCACACCGAGGCGATCTCGGAGCCGACGAAACCGGAGCCAACGACCAGCACGCGGCGCGGCCGGTCGCGAAACGCCGCGGCGAGCTTCGCGGCGTCGTCGCACGTACGCACGGTGAACAGGCCGGCCAGGGCGGCTTCTTCCGGGTTGAACCACGGGCGGGCGCGGGTCCCGGTGGCGATCAGCAGCCGGTCGTAGTCGACCCGCTCGCCGTCGGCGAGCAGCACCTGGCGGTTGGACCGGTCCAGTGCCACCGCCGCCACACCCAGGCGCCAGTCCGCGTCGACGGGGCGCAGCCGGGGCAGTTTGGTATGGTCGGCCGGCACCCAGCCTTTAAGCACCTGCTTGGACAGGGGAGGACGGTCGTAGGGTTCGTACGGTTCGTCGCCGATGATGGTGAGCGATCCGCGAAACCCCTTTTGCCGCAGCGCTTCCGCCGCGCGCAGGCCGGCCAGTGAGGCGCCCACGATGACGATCCGGCCGTCCGCCTTGAAGCTGTCGACGAGCTGGCCGACCAGCGAGGCTGTGCTCACCTCGGCCCCCGGTCGGCGGGCGGGTCCACCTCGACGATGATCGCCTGCACCGGGCAGGACGCCGCAGCGCGCAACACCCGCTGCCGCTGGGAGTCGTCCGGGTTTGGGTCGTAGGCGAGCGCTTCCTCCCCGACGAGCCGCAGCACCTCGGGCGCCAGCGGGACGCATTGGGCGTAGCCCTGGCACTTGTTGAGGTCAACCACCAACCGCATTGCCCGACCTTTCCGTCGGCGACGTGATCCCCGCGCGCCGAGAGTACTTCGGTCGGGCGCGCGTCGTGTCCGGTTGGCGATTTAGCCCGCCTGTTCGCGGTAGGTTCGGGCGAGTTCGCGGTAGGTTGGCCCGCTGCTCGGCCTCCTGCAGGCGTCGTTCGGCGCGCCGCACGTGCTTGGCGGTGCTCGCCTCGATCGCGAACTCGTCGCGGCGGCGACGCAACTCCGCCAGGCGCTTGTCCGCGGCGGCGAGCAGCCGCCCGACATTGTCGCCCGCCGATCACGGCAGGTAATCCGTTGGACGCGCTAACCGGCGCCGAGCATCTTCATCACGAGGAGCACCGCCACCGCGAGGAAGACGACGACGAGGACGCACACGCCGATGACCGAGACGATCCCCGTCGGCGTGAAACGGCCGTTGCCAGGCGGATGGGGATTGGCCACCCCGGGTGTCTGGCCGGCGGCGGGCGGGGTGGCGCCTGGGCTGACCCCGCCGCCCGCCTCGAGGTCGGGGGTGTTTGCCGGGTCAGGATTGGGTGGTTGCGATGTCATGGCTGTCACTGGTCCTTTGGCCGCCGGGGTGCCCGGGCCGCACGCCCGGCATCGCCACGCGGATGCAGTTCTCGGGCAGGTCGTAGGCCGAAGCCCTCCGTTGTGAGTCCATACCCGTACCCGCCGCACCCAAACGCCCAGCGCGAAACACCTTCTCCCGGACGCCGGCAACGCCGCGGCAAGCCGATCTTGACGGTCAGCACTTCCGGCTCGCGGGGCACCTGCGCCGTTACCAGGTCGACGGCCGACTGCAGCTCGCCGCGCGGGCACCGGAGGGACCGCGGGCGGGAGTCGAACGGCCCTTGCGGCAGCTCAGTGGATCTGGTTGGCGAGTTTGTTGACCAGTGCGGTGTTGAGGTACGCCGTGGCGGCGGGGCCGCCGGTGTTGAGCGCGGAAATGCTCGCCGGGTCGTCGACGATGACCAGTATCCCGTGGTAGCCGACGAACGGGGCGGGCAGGCCGGCGTAACCGCCGCCGCCGGCGGCGCTGTCAGTGCGCAGCAGGACCATCACGTCGGTGTTTTCCACCCAGAAGAAGGACGTGTCGACGTTGAGCGGAACCGCGGGCGGGTCGCCCGGGGCGGCGCGCCGGTAGTGCTGGTTGTAGGTGAAGCCAAGGCCCTCGACGTAGTTGGTGGGCGGCGACACGCGCTGCGCCACGGTGACAGCGCTGTCGGAGATGTCGACGACGGCAATTGACTTGCCGGAGAACGCCGGGTGCTGCGACCTGAGCGCCGTCTGTTGCGACGCCGCGTCGGCCAGCATCGTCTTGGCCGCGTTGGCCCGGCCCAGCGCCGTGGCGATCCACGTCAGTTGCGTTTGCCAGACCCAATTCTGGGTGGTGTCGGCCGGGCGGGTCAGGGTGGGCGCGATGGCGGCCAACTTGTCGTACGTGGGCTTGTCGATCTCGCCAGTGTCGACGATCAGGTCGGGCTTGGCCGCGGCGACGGCGCCCGGATCCGGGAGGCCGAGCACCGGGGTCGACGAATGCACCTGGGGTTGCAGCCAGCTCGGCATTCCGCCCTGGATACCGCTGATCGCCACCGGCTGCACGCCGAGTGACAGCACCGCGTCGGCATCGCCGGGCCCCAGCGCGGCGACGGCCATCGGCCGGTGCTGGAGTTGCACGTTTCCGAACTGGGCGTTGAGCGTTTGAGGTTGATACGGCGGCAACTCGCCGGTGTGGTGGCGGCCGGCGAGATATACGCCCACGGCCGCCGCGACGGCGATGACCGTACCAAGCGCGCCCAGGATCAGGGCCGGCTTGCGGCGCCGGCGCCGCGGTGACGCTGCGCCGGCGAGCGGCCCGCGCGGAAACTGTTGCGGCACAGACAGTCCAGGCGTGGGCGGGCCAACGTATGGTCCGTATCCCGGATAGGGCGGTGTGGGAGGATACGACAGCGGGGGACTCGTCCAGTTCGCCGTTTGGGACGCGCGGGCGCGCAACCGTTCCGGCGGGAGACCGGTGAGCGCCGCGGTCGTCGCGTCGGCCATCTCGCCGGCGCTGAAGAACCGGTCAGCGGGGTTCTTGGCCATCGCGCGGGCGACCACATCGTCGACCGCCGGGGGCAGACCGATTACGTACTGGCTCGGCCGCGGGACCGGCTTCATGACGTGGGCCATGAGCATGGCCGGCAAGCCGTGGAAATCCTCGTACGGAGTGCGGCCGGTCAGCAGCCGGAACAGCGAGCAACCCAGCGAGTAGATGTCGGCGCGGTGGTCGACAGCCTGGCCCTCGACCGCCTCGGGCGAGGCATACGCGGCGGTAAACACCAGGGATCCCGTTGCGGTCAGGGTGGTGGCGTCGTCTAGGGCGCGAGCGATCCCGAAATCGGCCAGCAACACGCGCTCCTGTTCACCGGCCCCGGGCCGGGCCACCAGAAAGTTGCCGGGTTTGACATCGCGGTGCAGCACGCGTCGGGAATGGGCGTAGTCGAGCGCCTTGCCCACGTCGGTGACGATGCGGACGACCCGCGCCGGGGTGAGGTTGGCCGCGTCCAGGTCGTTGGCGGCCGTGCCCTCGATGTACTGCATGGCGATCCAGAGCTGGCCGTCCTCGGTCTCACCGCGGTTGAACACCGTGACGATGTTGGGGTGACTGAGGGTAGCGGCCAGGTCCGCCTCACGAGTGAAGCGCCGCCGGAACTGATCGTCGTGTGAGAGCTCGGCCGACAGGACTTTCAGCGCGTCGCTGCGTGGCAGGGTCGGATGGCGGGCGAGGTAGACGGTGCCCATCCCGCCGGCGCCCAGCACCCCCTCGATCCGGTAGCCGGCCACCACGGACCCGATGGACAACGCCACGAAGCCCTACCTGCCGCTCAGAATGCGATATTGCGCGGCCATCATCTGGTGAACGCCGCCCAGCTGCTCGTTTTGGGCGGTGAACGCGTACCGGTCGAAGCGCGCCACGCAGTAGAAACCTATGGAGGCGGAGAAGCATTTGGCATTCGGCATCCCGGTGACGCTGCCGGCCGGATGTAGCTTGTCGAAGTCGGTCGCCACGGTGGCGAAGTCGGCGACCACGCGATCCGCCGAGCCTGCGTCCGGTGTCTGGTAGACGGCACTGGTCAACGTGAACGAAGCCTGCTGCAGGCCAACGGAATTGAACAGCGCTTCCTCGTGGGCGGCATCATCTTGGAAGTGTAAGTCCCCGTGTGGGTCGTAGACGCCGTCATCGGTCGATTCATCGGCGGCCTTCGGCGGCAGGGTGCGGGCCAGCAGCCCGGTGGGATCGAGCGCCAACTGGGATAGCTGGTCGATCGGCGTGGGGGTGAATTTGTCAATCAGTTCCTGCTGCAAATCCAGTGTGGTGGAGACTATTTGGGCGGCGTTATCGGGGCCGGCCGCGGAGTCGGCCGCCTGCGCTAGGACGTAGCTGCCATGCGCGGTCAGGGCGATCACCGCCGATCGTGCCGGTTCGGTGCTCCCTTCCGACGGAGTCCACGTGTAGCCGACCGCGACGGTGCCCGGGTAGCGGGGGATCGAGATCGGTCGGGTGGGGGTCGGCGTTTCCGCGAATGGCAGGCTGAGCGACCCGCTCTTGGCGGCCATGTCCGTGACGGCGGCTGCCGCGTCCGCCGGGGTGGCCAGCCGCAACACGATGTTGATTAGGTCCTTGTAAGACCCGGCCGTCGTATGACGGGCGCTGGAGAACCCGGCGACAAAGTTGTGGCGGGCGAGACCGTCGCCGATCGGCGCGCCGAGCAGCGCGTCCATCGATTCCCCGCCCTTGACCACCCCAGTGTTGAACTGTTCGTACTTGACCAGGACGGGGTCCGTCTGCCAGGGACCGATCACGAAGCCGGCCATCCGGCGACCCTCGGCCAGGCCGCCCTGCTTCGGGTTCCCGGCGACGCCGAGGGGCGGCCGGGGCTTGATCGGGTAATTGCCGGTGGTCAGCTGTGCGACGTCGACGCCGTCCCCGCCGCTGTCGTCGGGCGCCTTTACGGCCACGCCGGGCACCTTCGACCCGCAACCGGCCGCCAGCGCGACCAACGCGACGGCCGCGGCGCGCGTCCACCCCCTGCCGGTCATGACGCCGTCAACATCAGGTATTGGGCGGCCATCACCTGGTGCAGGTCCAGTTCCTGGGTGGCCGTGGCCTTGAACGCGTAGTGATCGACCGTGGCGACGCACATGAACCGTGGCAGGACCTGACCCGCGGGGCCCCGATCGAAGCACCGCGCCGACGGCAGGCCGCTGATGCCGGCGGTCGGCTTATACGTGCCCCATGGGCCGTAGATCCGGATCACCCCTTCTGCGGCCCGCTGCGCGCCCGGCGCGTCGACGGCGTCGTACACCGACGTTAGGTCGGCCGACACGCGCTGGACGCCGGCGTCGTTGAACATCCCCTGCGCCGCGGGCGGGTCGGGACTGAAGTGCAGCGCGGCGTGCGGCTGGTACACCGCCGCGTGATTGGCGTCGGGCTTGGTGGAGGGCACGGTGCGTGCGAGCAATCCGGTGGGGTCGGCGGGCAGGGCGGCGAGTTGATCCACGGGGGTGGCCTGGAAGTGGTCGATCGCCGGGCCCTGCAGGTCCAGCAACTTGGCGATCAGGTCGGCGACCACGCCGGCGCTCTCCTTGGAGCCGGCGTATTCGTGGAAGACGTACGGCCCGTGCGCGGTGAACGATTCGGCCTCGAAACCCTGGTGGACGGCGGCCATGTTCGCGATCGTGGCGGGGTAGCGGGGGATCTTGAGTTCGGTCGCGGGCACGCCGTCGCGGGCGATGCCGCGGTTGGTGGCGGCCATCTCACCGGCGGCCGCGGCGGCGTCCTCGGGGGTCGCGAAGCGCAGCACCATGTTGACCAGAATCTTGGCTGTGCCGCCCGCGGGCTGTCCCGCCGGCGGGGGCGGTGTGGCCCGCCCGCTGACGAACCCGAGCAGGAAGTGGCGCGCCTTCGCCTGGGCGATCAGGCCCGGGGCGAGGTCGTCGGCCAGCGAGTCCAGGGTCGGCAGAACGCCGATGGAGGCGTGTTCGACCTGGCCGGTGACCAGCATGCGGTCCACTTCCCAAGGGCCGACGACGGCGTCGGCCATGCGCTGCGCTTCCACCACCCGGCCCGCGTCCTCGTTCGGCACCGTGCCCAGCGGCGGGCGCGGGCGGCGCGGATAGTTGCCGGAATCCAGCAGCGCGGGGTCGGCCGCGGCGGGCGCCGGCCCGCCGGCCTTGACCGCGCTGCCGCCCACCACCGCGCTGCAACCGCCGGCCAGCGCGATCACGGCACCCGTGACGGCCAGGACTCGGGCGGTCGCGCAGACGCGGCTCCGCTTCACCGGCGGGCCCCCGGCCGGCAGTCAGACCGCGGCAGCGCAATGTCGGCCACGCCCAGCCCCTTTCGTGCGCGCCCCCCGGTGTGATGACGGCTTACCGCGACGCAAAACGGTAGCTCATGTTAACAATGAGCCCGGTCAATTTCGGGTCGCTTGCTTGGCGCTCTGGCGTCGAGAGTGCCGGGGCCGGTACACCTAGCTGGGGACGTGGACCCGGTCCGCGATCTTGGTGGCGATCGCGACGGCCTGGTCGGTGCGGTTGAAGCCGCAGCTGCGGGTGTCGATGACGATGTTGTCGCGCACGGCCATGGCACGCTGGCACCCCCAGCCGGCGGCGCCCTCCTGCGTCAGCAGGACGCTCACCGTGCCGTCGCGGTTGCTGGTGGAGCCGACCGTCCAGGTGACGGGCTGTTCGCCGGCTGCGGTGCTGGTCAGAGACTTTCCGGCGCACCGCGCCCAGGCCTGGGCCTGGGCGGTCGCATAGTCGCCGGCCAGTTGGGCGGTGGGAAAGTTGACGACGGCGTTGCTGACCAGGTGCTTCCAGTCCTCGGCGGGTTCGCGCAACACCTGGGTCTGCGCCGAGATCCAGCCGCTGCCCTGCAGCGCCGCGACCATCGCGGGGTGTTGGAGGCCCTGGCATTCGGGGCGGTCGGTCTTGATGTCCGAGAAGCCGGAACCGGAGCCCGCATTGGGATCGGGACGGATCTCCATCCCGCTGGTGCCCTCGATCGCGTTGACGGCCGCGGGGTCGAGCAGCAGCCCGGGCAGGGCGTCGATCGGCACGACCGGGGCCTGGGTCGCCGTCGGGGTCTGCATCGTCGGCGCCGCCGGGGCGGGCGTCGGCGATTCGCTGACCGTGGTGGTTCCGGCGGGTGCGCTGGACTTGTCGGCGACGGCGATCAGCAGGCCCGCGCCCACCGTGAGCGCCACCGCCGCGGCCGCCGCGCCGCCCACGAGCACCCACTTACGCGGGGAGTTGCCGCGCGGCGCCGCCATCGACGGGTACCCGGGGGCCGGGAGGCGCATGCCCGGCGGCGGCATCACCGCGGGCGGGTGGCTGCCCGGCGGGCCACCGATCGGCCGAACCCAGGTCTGCGCCCAGGGGTCGACTTGCGATCCATGCGGATAGGGCTGCGGCGCAATGTGATTCCAGGGCCCGCCGATGGCCGGGGCGTTCGGGTGGTTCCACATCTCTTGTCCTGTCTTAACTTTCGTGGCTGCGGCTTGGCCTAGCGGATTCCCGCGGCGACTTTGGTGGCGATCGCCGACCCCTGCTGCATGACGGTGAAGCCGCACGCTTCCACATCGACCACCACGTTGTTGCGCGCGGTGAGCGCGTGCTGGCAGCCCCATCCCCGGGCACCCTCTCGGGTCGTGAAGGCCGTCAGCATGCCGTCCTGACGCCCGACGGTCGCGACCCACCACGTTTGGGGCTTCTGGTTCGCGGTCGTGGTGGTGATCGACCTGCCGTTGCACAGCGGCCACGCCTTCGCCTCTTTGGCGACGAAGTCCGCGGCCCCGGCGGCGGTGGGGAAGCTGATCACCGACTGGAAGACCTCGTGGCTGACGTCGGCCGGTTCGCGAAGGTACTGCGTCTGCACCGACGTCCACCCGCTGCCGTCGTACACGGCGCGGTTGGCGTTGGCCCACACCCCACCGCATTCCGGCTTGTCGGTGGTGTCGATGTAGAGCCGCGTCGTCGTCAGGGTGGGGTTCACCAGCAGGTCGTGGGTGCCCATGATCTTGTTGATCGCGCCCACGTCCAGCAGTAGCCCCTGCAGGTCTTCCGCCGCCACGGGGCTCGCCGGCGCCGGGGTCGTCGACGACGACGGACCCGACGGTTCGGCGGCGGACGGCCGGTGGGCGCCCGCGGCGACGGGACGGTCGGAATGGCCGGCGGTGGCGATCAGTCCGACGAGCCCGACCAGGACCACCACGATCGCTGCGACCCCCAGCACCACCCACGTCCGCGAGGACGGGCCACCCGGCCGGGCCTGCGGATACCCAGGCCCGGCAGGGTGGCCGAACTCCGGCCGCGGGGGAGCCCAGCCGGCCGGCACCGCCTGCCACGGGACGGCGCCGACGGATGCCCACGCCGGGGCCGGGCCGGCGGTGTACCCCGGCGGCGGTGTCGGGGCGGAACGCTCGCGCCACACGTGACCGGGCATTGTCGGCGCGGATTTGACGGACATCCTGAACCATCCTTCGGGGCGAACCTGAGCAGTATGCTACGAAGCTAACCACATAAACAAGCAGCAGTGCAACGTCTAAGACGTAGCATTCGCAGCTGATGACTCACCTCTGTCGTGCGACTGTGCAGGAGAAGCGCGTCAGGCACGCACGGCGCGGCCCGGCCGGGCGTGATAGAAGACGTAGCGCTATGCGCTCTTGGGACCTACGGGTGCGCCAACAGACGGCCGAGGATGGACGCCCCCGCCGGGGCGGTGTCAGTCGGCGTGCGGGGTGGGACTCTGCGACGATTCCCACTTCGACTCGAGCGACCTCGTCACCGTCGCACCGGCGGGAAGGTCGAGCTGGAACGTCTCGCCACCATCAGCCTCGAGCGTGACCGTGTATACGCCGTCGGTGGGGTCGACGAACACCACCTTGCCGGACTCCTCACCGGATCCGCGGTCGACGCTGATGATGTCGCCGGGGCTGACGTCGTCGATTCGGTCGGTACCGGAGGCTTTGGACATACCGACGACCGTAGCCGATCACCCCACGCCGCCGGTGAGCCCGCCGCCTCGCGGAGTGACGCAGGCCACACCGGGGTTTGAGTGCCCTCGTCCGTGGAACCACCTCCAGCATCCACAGCAAATCACGCGCGGCTCTTGGTAAGAGCCTCAAGGAGTTTCGATGAGTGAGCACGGCAAGGCAGGCGAGGCCCGCAGGGGCCTGATCGATTCGATGAAAGGCAAGGCCAAAGAGGTTGTCGGGGCGATCACGGGCAACGATTCGCTGACGGCCGAGGGGCAGCTCGACCAGACCCAGGCCCACGAACGCAAGGAGGCCAACGCGGCGGAGGCGGTCGCCGAGTCCAAGGCGAAGCACGCCCGCGAAGCGGTCGCCGAGGCCAAGGCCGACGGCGCCCAACAGCGGCTCGCCGCGAACGCGCAGACCGTCGCGGCCGAGAACTCGATCAACGCGCAGTCCGCCGCCCAGAAGCAGGCCGCCGACGTCGCCGCCCAGCGGCAAGCCGCGACGCAGCGGGCCCAGGCCGAGCTCGAGGCGCAGCGCGAGGCGGCCCAGGCGAAAGTCGAGGAGCGGCAAGAACTTCGCGACGCGACGGAGGACGTCGTCGACGCCGTTGCCGAGCATCAGAGCGACGTCCAGGTCGCCAAGAGCGAGGAGTCGGAGGCCGACCGCCTTCGGCGCCAGTCCGAGCACGTGACCAACGACGCCGACTTGCCCTGAACTGGGCCCGATACAGGAGCAGACGATGAAAATCACCGACGTCCCGACCACGATTCTGCGCTTCAACTACCAGCTGGCCCGGTTTCCCCTGCAGATGATCGAGGACCGGCTCATCACGCGGATCCCCGCGGAAACACCCGCGCGGCTGATCTACGAGCGCTCGCTGGGCATGCTTGACGCCACCGTCGGCAACGCCCTCGGCGACGCCGACCTCGTCGAGCGCGGCACCGCGCTGGTCGAGCGCAGCGATGCCCTGGGCCGCGCCGCCAGCCTCGACGCGCAGGCGCAGGCCCGTAAGCAACAGGCCGACACCAAGCTGAAGAACGCGCGCGACCAGGCGATCGAGGACCAGCAGGAGGCGCGGGCGGCCACCGAGCAGGAGATCAAGGAAGCGCGCCAGGCGGCCGACGAGCGCAAGCGGGACGCGACCCGGTCGGCCCAGGAGCGCGGCGCCGCGGTGAAGCAACAGGCCGACGAGGTCGCCGCCAAGCGAAAGGAAACAGTCGAGTCGGCGAGGCGCCAGACCGAGCAGAGGACCGCGGCCGCCGAGAAGGCGGCCGCCAAGGTCGCCGCGGCCAAGCTCGACGATGCCGAAACCCAGCTCGGCGAGGCCGCCGACAAGCGCGCCGAGGCCGACCGGGTCGCGCAACTCGCGGACGCCGAGAAGGAGAAGCGGCAGGAGTAGCGCGCCGGCCACGCAACTATGGCCGCCCCAAGCCGAGATTGCCGCGAGGGTCGTGTGTTGCCCCGAAATCACGACCGCCGGGGCAATTTCGGCGACAGGACCCCGACTACCGCCTCACAGCTTGCTGCTTAGGCCCGCGATCAGATTGATGGTGACCGCCAGGACCACCGCACCGAGCAGGTAGGACAGCAGCGCGTGGCGGAGCACGGCCGCCCTGATGGACGTCAGGCAGATCTCGGTGTCGGAGACCTGATAGGTCATGCCGACGGTGAACGCCACGTACGCGAAGTCGCGGAAGCGGGGCGGCTCCGGATCGTGGAAGTTGATGCCGCCCGGATCGTCGGAGTAATAGAGCCGGGCGTAGTGCACGGTGTACAGCGTGTGCACCGCGAACCACGACGCGGCGACGGTCAGGATGCCGACCAGGGCGGCGATGATGGGTCCGGCCCCCGAGCGCGACCCGGCGGCCACCACATAGCCGACGCCCGCCAGGCTCGCCACGCTCGCGGACAGGACGACGACGTCGGCGGTCAGTCGGGTGGGGTCCTCCCGGGTCACGTAGCGGCGGGTCTCCTCGGCGTCCATCCGACCGAGCAGCAGCCGCGTCCACACCACATACACGCCGGCAGTGACGACCCAGCCGAGCAGCGCGAACCGCCAGCCGATCGTCTCGCCCACCGCCACGGCGACGGCCACGCCCAGCACTACGGCAATCGATATCCGGACCGCGACGGTGTCGCGGGACGACGTCACGAGGGATTTCACACGCCGAGCTAAGCACCGCCCCCGGCGGCGGCCGGTGTGACGCGCCGCGCGCTACTAGCGCGCGGAGGGCGGACCGAGCTTGTTGACGGCGAACGTCGCGGCCTGGTTGGTCATCCCGGACTGGATGTAGGACACGTGGGCCATGATGTTGCCGCCCGCCGAGCAGATCGGGTCGTCGGGCGCGCACAGGCTGATTGTCTTGGACGCGTAGATCGGGTTGATCGTGGGTAGTGGCTGGCCGCCGTAGAGCATGCTGGAGAACCCGCTGGACGGCTCGCCGAACAGCGCGACCGCCGCGACATGGTCGGCAACCGGCGCGGGCATCTGGTTGGTGGCCAGGTCGATCACCGTCGAACCCTGCGAATAACCGCCGAGGACGAGCTTGGTGTTGGGGCAGCTGGCGACGGTGTCCTGGATGTGGGCGCTCGCGTCGTCCGCGCCGGCCTGTGAGCTGCCGTGGTAGTCGTCGTTGGCGGGATAGTTGACCGCGTAGGCCGCGACGGAACGGCCGTTGGCCTGGGATGTCAGCGAGTCGACGAATGCCTGTCCGACGTCGGCCAGGCCGGGGGCCTGGTGGGTGCCGCGGGCGAAGACGACCTCGACATCGGAGCAGGCGTCGGCGGATGCGGCGGGGACGGCGACCGCCGGGGTCAGCAGCGCCCACGTCGTGACTGCCGAGGCGCCGGCGATCCGGGCGAAGATGCGTGAAGTCATTGCCGAATGCTGTCATACGGGCGGTCACTGCGCGGCGGGCGGCGTCGGCAAGCGCCGGCAAAGCCCCGGCGCGAACGGGCCTCTCGGCAGCGAATCCCGTTGCCGCCGAACGCCATCGGGCGTCCCATTGCTTCGGCCCACCGCAGGCGACCTAGACTCCTCCCGTGGACGACCGATTTTCGCCGACCGGGCGCGGCTTCGACGACGGGCGCCGCCGTGCCCACCTTTGAGCGCGGCCCGGCCGCCATCCACTACACCGACACCGGGGCGCCGGCGGGCGATCCCCACGCCGCGACCGTCTTCTTCGGCCACGGCCTGCTTTTCGGCGGCTGGATGTTTCGCGCCCAGGTCGGGGCGCTTCGCAACCGATACCGCTGCGTGGCGATCGACTGGCGGGGCCAGGGCGACAGCGCCCCCACATCCGGCGGACACGACATGGACACCCTGACCGATGACGCGACCGCGTTGATCGAAGCGCTCGGGGTGGGGCCGGTGCACTTCGTCGGCCTTTCCATGGGTGGCTTTGTCGGCCAGCGGCTGGCGGCGCGCCGCGGCGACCTGGTGCGCACGCTGACGCTCCTGGACACCAGCGCTGGCCCCGAGGATCCCGACAAGGCGCGCCGCTACCGGCTGATGGCGCGCGCCTACCTGCTGACGGGTATCTCGCCGCTGCGCGGCGCCGTGCAACCCCTGATGTTCGGCCCCGAGTTCCTCGGCGATCCGCGCAGCAAGCCGGTGCTCGACGAGTGGGCGGCGCGGCTGCGCCGCTGCCGCCGCTCGGCGACCAGCAAAGCGGTGCTGGCCGTCGCCGACCGGGACGGCATCGAGACCGAGATTCCGGGCATCACCGCGCCCACGCTGGTCATCGTCGGCGCCGACGACGTCGCCACCCCGCCCGCCAAGAGCCGCCGCATCGTCGAGCTCATCGAGGGCGCGCGGCTGGTGCAGATCCCGAATTGCGGGCACAGCAGCAGCGTGGAACAGCCCGACGCCGTGTCGGCGCTGCTCGCGGATTTTCTTGACGGCCAAGCCGATTGAGCGGCTGAGCGCTCACCGCCATTTGATGCCGCAGCCGATCGACGGTCGCTGATCCGGGTCGACCGGGCGCCCCGCGAGGACGGCGTCGACCGCCGCGCGGACGTCAGCACCCGTGACCGGCAGGTCGTTGCGCGGGCGCGAGTCGTCGAGCTGCCCCCGGTAGACGAGCAGGCGCTCGCCGTCGAAGACGAAGGTGTCCGGCGTGCACGCGGCGGAGTAGGCGCGCGCGACGTCCTGGCTCTCGTCGTAGAGGTAGGGAAACGTCCAGCCGTGGCGGGCCGCCTCGGCGACCATTTCGTCCGGCCCGTCCTGCGGGTAGGTGGCGACGTCGTTGCTGGAGATGCCGACCATCGGGACGCCCTGTTCGGCGAGGTCGCGGCCGAGCGCGGCGAGACCCGCGGCGACGTGCTGCACGTAGGGGCAGTGGTTGCAGATAAAGGTGACGACGAGGGCGGGACCCGAGAGGTCATCGAGGCTGACCGTCTCGCCGGTGGCGGGCTCGGGCAGCGTGAACGAGGGGGCGGGCGTGCCCAGGGCAAGCATCGTCGACTCGGTGGCCATGCCGCCAGAGTAGCCCCGTACCCGCCGCATCCACGCGGCGGCGCCGACCGGGCGCCCGCGTCGAAATGGGGTTTCACCTGGCCTTTGAGCCGGGCATCCGGGGAAGCCGGTACGGGTGGGGCTGAAGGTGACGCCGGCGGCGCGCCGCTCTGACAACGTCACATGCTCGGCGAGTGTCCGTTTGGTTAAAGCCGAGATTTTCAGGCGCCGATTTCCTAGAGTCAAAAGCTGCCGGGGCCCTGTGACGCGCCCGACCGCGTGGGGGTTAGGGTCCGTTCCCGGTTGATCGTGCGGTGTTGGCTAGTGGCTAGGGGAAGGAACTCGGGGGATGAGTTTTTTGGTGTGGCCGCCAGAGGTCAATTCGTCGCTGATGTTTTCCGGTGCCGGGTCCGCCCCGATGCTCGCCGCGGCCGAGTCGTGGAACGGCCTGGCCACCGAACTGAACGCGGCGGCGCAATCGTTCACCTCGGTGACCTCGGGGCTGGCCGAGCAGGCCTGGCAGGGTCCGGCCGCGGCGGCCATGCTGCAGACGGCGACGCGCTACTCGGGCTTCCTCAACGCGGCGACGGCGCAGGCCCAGACGGCCGCCGCCCAGGCCCAAGCCGTGGTCAGCGCCTTCGAATCGGCCCAGGCCGCCACCGTGCACCCGTTCTTCGTCGCGGCGAACCGCAACGAGCTGGTACAGCTGGTGGTCTCCAACCTGTTCGGGCAGAACGCTCCCGCGATCGCCGCCGCCGAGGCCGACTACGAGGAGATGTGGGCCCGGGACGTCTCCGCGATGCTCGGCTACCACGGCGGTGCTTCGGCGGCGGCCGCCGCCCTGCCGTCCTGGTCGACGGCCGTGCAGGGGCTCTCGTCCGAGCTTTCCGCCGTGGCGTCCGGCAACCCGCTGGGCGCGGCGCTGACGTCGGCGGCGACCAGCAACCCCATCGGTGACTTCATCACCACCGTGCAGCAGGACGTCATCGGCGTCATCAACGCGCCCACCGAGTTCCTGTTCGGCGCCCAGCTGATCCCGACGAGTCCGGCGGTGGCGCTGGGCGGCAACGGCACGACGGGCAGCGTGCCGCTAACGATGTTCGGCGGCACCGAGGCCCTGGTGAACGCCTCGGTCGGCACCGGCGCCCCGGTGCCGCTGCTGGTCGACACCGGCTCGCAGGGTCTGGTGATCCCGTTCCAGAAGGTCGGCGGCGTCTTCGGGATGCTGCAGATGGGCCTGCCCACCGGGTTCGGCATCAGCGGGTACAGCGGCGGGCTGGACTACGCCTACCTCACGTACAACGCGCCGGTGAACTTCGGCGGTGGGCTGGTAACCGGGTCGACGCCGGTCAACGTCGAACTCTTCGCCTGGCCGACGTCGATCCAGTCGGCCCTCACTAACGGCTTCACGTTCCAGCAGTTCTTCGCCAACGACGGCGCCAGCGGCGTGCTGGGCATCGGCCCGAACGCGACCGGCCCCGGCCCGAGCATCCCGACCCAGCACTTCGCGAACCCGACGTTCAACCAGGGCGTGCTCATCAACGAGCTGGGGAACAACCCGTCGCTCACGTTCGGTCCGCCGCCGACGACTCTGGGGAACCCCATTGCCACCCTGAGCGGGGCGCCGATCACCAACCTGAACGTGTCGGTCACGCACAACGGCGCAACGACCGCCTTCACCGGCGTGCACTCGATCGTCGACAACGGTGGCGTGTTCGGCACCATCCCCACGGGGTTGGGCGCATCACCCGGAGATGTCATCCAGGTGATCGATCCCACCAGCGGCACCGTGCTCTACTCCTACACCTACAACGGGGACTACTTCCCGACACCGATCTCGAGCGGCCTGATGAACACCGGCGCGCTGCCCTTCCTGGAGCACCCGGCCTACATCGACAACACCGCCAACACGCTGGCCTTCTACGGCTGACTTGACTAAGCCGCCGACCGGTCAAATGCCCTGCGTGCAACCGGTATCGGACGGGTGAACTCTGGCCTCGGCGCGGCCGGGCCCGTTTTGTCCCGCCGAGATATCGGGTATTGATGGGGGCATGGGGTGGGTCACCGGGCACGCGGTCGCGATCTTGTCCGCACTGCTGGCCGCGTTCTGGGCCGCGGTGGGCATCGTCGTCCGGCAACGGGTGGCCCAGGCCGTCCCCGCGGAGAAGGCCATGTCGTCGGGGGTGGCGACGACGGTCGTCCGCAAGCCGCTGTGGTGGGCGGGCATGATCGCGGCCCTCGCCGGATACGTCTTCCAGGCCCTGGCGCTGGCCAACGGCTCCTTGCTGCTGGTGCAGCCGCTGCTGGTCTCGTCGCTGCTGTTCGCGCTGCCCCTCGGCGCCCGGCTCTGCGGGCAGCACATCACCTGGGCCGAGTGGGGATGGGCGACGCTGCTGACGGCAGCCCTCACGGTCTTCGTGCTCGTCGGGCAGCCCCGCGACAGCCATGTCCGCTCGGCCATCCCGGCATGGACGCTGGCCCTGGTCATCACGGTGCCGTTGATGGTCGTCTGCGTCGCCGCCGCCAACCGCGCCATCGGCCACGCGCGGGCGATGCTGCTCGCGGTCGCCGTCGCGGTCCAGCTGGGCATGATCGCCGTGCTGACCAAGATCTGCACCCACCGGTTCGCCGTCGGGGGATGGCACGGCCTGCTGACCGTTCCCGCCCTGTACCTGCTGATCGCGCTGGCGGTCACGCTAACGGTGCTGCAGCAGGCGGCCTTTCACGCCGGCGCCCTGCAGGCCTCGGTGCCGATCATGTTGGTGGGGGAGCCGATCGTCGCCGTGGCGCTCGGCGTGATCGTGCTCGGTGAGCAGCTCGACGTCCACGGTCCCGGCGCGGTGGCGCTCGCGCTGGCGGGCGCGGCGATGGTCGCCTCCACCTTCGCCCTGGGCCGCAGCCAAGCGTCCGCCACCAACGATTCGTCGCCGCAAAAGCGGCCGAGCACGGACGCGCTGATCGGGTACGCCTGAATCACCCACGACCCAAACCCTTTTCGGTGAGGCGCACGCGCGTCACGTCGGCGGGATCCACCCGCTCACCGCAGACGTCGCACGTGTGGCCGACCGATAGCTCGTGGTCGTGGTGCCGCATTGCGATGGGCGGTCGCTCGACGGCCCACCGGTCGCCCCACTGGCGCAACACCTGGAGCACGGGGACCAGCTCACGCCCGGCCTCCGTCAGGTAGTAGGCCGAGCGCGACGGTGATTCCTGGTACGCCCGTCGCTCGAGGACGCCCGCCTCGACGAGTTGCTTGAGCCGGGCCGCCAGGCGGTCGCGCGGGGCGGCGGTGTTCTGCACGATCTCGCCGAATCGGTGGTGACCGAGGTTCACCTCGCGCACGATCAGCAGGCTCCACCGGTCCCCGACGATCTCCAGTGCGGCGGCGACGGAGCACGGGTTGCCCCGAACGACCGGCGTCCGCAGCGGCCCCGGCGTGTGCACAACCCGTTCCGACATGACCCTAGGTTTGCATATCAAACCGTCCGACGCTAGTGTCATCCGGCGTGACGGTTCGAAAATCAAACCGAAGGTCGCGCTGGGTTCTCTCGTCCGTAGTGGTAGCCGCGGTGTTCATGTCAAACCTCGACCTGTGGATCGTCAACGTCGCGCTGGTCGACATGGGACGCCGGTTCGGCGGCTCACTGTCCGCGGTCTCCTGGGTGCTCAACGCGTACGCCATCGGGCTGGCGGCGCTGCTGGTCCCGGCCGGCCGACTCGGCGACCGGCTCGGGCAGCGACGGGTGTTCCTCGGCGGCATCGCGGTGTTCACCCTCGCGTCGCTGGGTTGCGCCGTCGCGCCCAACCTCGCCGTGCTGGTGGCCGCGCGCGTCCTGCAGGCCGTCGGCGCCGCCGCGCAGCTGCCCTCCTCCCTCGCCCTGTTGATGGCCTCGGTGGAACCGCAACGCCGCACCAATGTGGCCCGCGGCTGGGCCGCCGTCGGCTCTTTGGCGGCGGTGTGCGGCCCGGTGCTCGGCGGCCTCCTGGTCACCTTCGACTGGCGCTGGGTGTTCGTGGTGAACCTGCCGGTCGGGCTCGCCGCGTGGCTCGTCGGGCGGCGAATCCTGCCGCTCGAGCCAGCCCGCCGCGACGAGCCGCTGCCCGACCTCGTCGGCAGCGCGCTGCTCATCGTCGCCGTGGCCGCCCTGACCGGCGCGCTGGTGCAGGCACCCATCTGGGGCTGGGTTTCGGCCGGCACGGCCGCACTGGCGGCGCTCACTGCGCTCGGCGCGGCGGCGTTCGTGTGGCGGTCGGCCCGGCAGCCACGGCCCCTGCTCGAACTGCCGTTGCTGAAGATCCGCCACTTCGCGATCGCGAACGTCGCGTTCTTCTGCTTCGGCGCCGCCTTCGCCATCCTGCTCTTGTCCAATTCGCTGTGGTGCCAGAACGTTTGGCACTACAGCGTGCTGCGCACCGGCCTGGCCATGGCGCCGAGCCCGGCCCTCGTCCCGTTCGTCACCCTCGGGTCTAACCGGCTCGTCCACCGCATCGGCCCCGGCCCGGTGGCCGCCATCGGCAGCATCCTGTTCGGCGCCGCGCTGCTGTGGCGGATCGTGCTGGCCGACGCCGCGCCGCACTACCTCACCGATCTGCTGCCCAGCATGCTGCTCAGCGGCATCGGCGTCGGGCTGACGCTGAGCACGCTCATGGCCGCCGGCGCGACGGCGCTGCCCTCGGCCCGTGCGGCGACGGGCTCCGCGCTGGTCAACTCCGGCCGGCAGGTCGCCTCCGCGCTGGGCGTGGCGGTGTTGGTGACGGCGCTGGGGCCCGCCGCTTCCGTCCGCGACTTCGACCTGGGCTGGTGGCTGGCGCTGGTCTTCATCGCCGCGACTGCGGTGATCAGCCTGACGCTGCCGCACGTCCGTTCCGAAGTGTCGGCCGCCGCGGCCGTTCCGGTCGCCGAATTGGCCTGAAGACATAGAGCTGCACACACCGCGCCGCGATGGAAGTATCGCAGGGGTGGCCAACAAGAACGCGCAAACAATCTCGTACCCGGCACCGGACAAACGACCCCGCCGCCACGACACCGAGGCGCTCGACCCGCACGTCATCGTCCTATTCGGCGCAACGGGAGATCTGGCCAAGCGCAAGCTGATCCCCGGCCTGGCCTACCTGGACCAGTCCGAGCTGGCGCCCGACATCCAGATCGTTGCGACGTCGCTGGAAGACCTCAGCGTCGACGAATTCCGCGAACTCGCCAAGAACGCCATCGATGCGTTCGGCGCCCACAAGCTCACCCCCGAACAGTGGGCCAACTTCGCCAAGGTCATCACCTACGTCCCGCAGGGCGCCGGGCACGAGGCGCTCGCCGAGGCGGTCGCCGACGCAGAGAACAACCTGGCGCCCAACGTCCGGCGGCTGCACTACCTGTCGGTTCCGCCGAAAGCGGCGCGCGACGTCATCACCATGCTGCGCGACGCGAACCTGGTCGAACGGTCGCGGGTGGTGATGGAGAAGCCGTTCGGCACCGACTTCGACAGCGCGGTGGCGCTCAACGACTTTGTGCACCAGACGTTCGAGGAATCGCAGATCTTTCGCATCGACCACTTCTTGGGTAAGGAGGCCGCCCAGAACATCCTGGCGTTCAGGTTCGCCAACGGGCTGTTCGAACCGATCTGGAACCGCAACTTCATCGACCACATCCAGATCGACATTCCCGAGGCCCTCGGGCTGGATCAGCGGGCCAACTTCTACGAGGAGACCGGCGCCTACAAGGACATGGTGGTGACGCACCTGTTCCAGGTGATGGCCTTCGTGGTCATGGAGCCGCCGACCGCCCTCGAGCCGTTCGCCATCAGCGAGGAGAAGAACAAGGTATTCCGGTCGATGCTGCCGGTCCTGCCCTCCAACGTGGTGCGCGGCCAGTACGGCGGTTATCGCGAAGAGTCCGGCGTGGCAAGGGATTCCGACACCGAGACGTTCATCGCGCTGAAGGTCGGCATCGACAACTGGCGCTGGGCCGGCGTGCCGATCTACCTGCGGACGGGCAAGAAGATGGCCGAGGGCATCCGCATCATCTCGATCGCCTTCAAGGAGGCCCCGCGCACGATGTTCCCGCCCGGATCGGGTGTCGGCACCCAGGGGCCCGACCACCTGACCTTCGACCTCGCCGACAACTCCAAGGTCTCGCTGTCGTTCTACGGCAAGCGGCCCGGTCCCGGCATGAAGCTGGACAAGATGTCCATGCAGTTCTCATCGCAGGAGATCGACAGTTCCGTCGACGTCCTGGAGGCCTACGAGCGGCTCATCCTCGACGCGATGCGCGGCGATCACACCCTGTTCACCACCGCCGAGGGCATCGAATCGCTGTGGGAGCGTTCGGAGGACCTGCTCGCCGACCCGCCGCCGGCCAAGTTGTATCAGCCCGGCACCTGGGGTCCGAACGCCATCCACCAGCTGATCGCGCCCAACGCGTGGCGGCTGCCGTTCGAGCGGGAGTGGCGGGAGTCCAGGGGGTAGACGTTGCCGGGGCCCGCTATCACCGGCGATATCGCGAACCGTCCCCACATGGGGACTTCAACGGACCGGGGCCCCGAAAACCGTTGCCGCATCGAGGTGTCGCTACCGACCCCGCCACTGCGGCTTGCGCTTTTCGCGCCACGCCCGGAGGCCCTCGGCCACGTCCTCGGTCGCGGCGGCTACCTTGCGCATCGTCTCACCGAAGCGCACCGACTCGATCCAGCCCATGTCCGCGGATCGCCACGCCACCTCCTTGGTCGCGCGCTGCGCCAGGGGAGCGGCCTCCGTGAGGCTCCGGGCCCACGCGCGGGCCTCGGCCTGCAGCTGGTCGGGCTCGACCAGCTTCCACACCAACCCGACTTCCTTGGCCCGTGCGGCGCTCATCGGCTTGCCGGTCAACAGCAGCTCCATCGCGTTGGCCCAGCCCACCCGCTTGGGCAGCCGGATGGCCCCCACGATGGTCGGCAACCCGAGCGCCACCTCGGGGAAGCAGAATGTGGCCTCGGTGCTGGCGATCACGAAGTCGCAGAACAGCACCCCGGTCACCCCGTAGCCGACGCACGGGCCGTGCACGGCCGCGATGGTCGGCTTGAACAACTCCATCCCGCTCTCGAAGGAGTTGATCGTAGGCTTCTCCCAGAAGGTGCCGCCGAAGGTGCCGACGGATCCCTCACCGTCTTTGAGGTCACCGCCGGCGCAGAAGACCCTGCCGTTGGCCGTCAGGATCCCGACCCACGCGTCCATGTCGTCGCGAAACCGATCCCATGCCACGTTGAGGTCTTGGCGCAGTGCGCCGTTGATGGCGTTGCGGGCCTCGGGCCGGTTGAGGGTGATGGTGGCGACGTGGTCTTGCAGCTCATAGGTGACGAGGCTCATACCTGCACCCTATTTGGCCCGGCTCGTCAGTCGGGCGGCTCTCGCTCCAGGGCTTCCGTACCGACGCGTTCGGTATGCTCGCGGTCGCTGGGCTTGCCCGGAACGCCCTCCGCTTCCCGTTCGCTGGCGACCTTCTCGTCGAGTTCGTCGACGATGTTTTCCAGCTGCTCGGTGCGGCTCAGGGGCTCTTTGTCGGGTTCCGTCATATCGCTTTCCGTTGATGCCAATCGTCGGATAGCGCCTCCCGTCGGCGCGAGGCGGTGGCTATCCAATACCCTGCCGTGCTCTTGCTAATCCGGCACAGCATACGGCCGAAAGGCGGGCCGCGCGCCATCAGAAGGCTGCGCCGGGTGCTACGGGCGGCGCCCTGGGTCGTCTGGGCCGCGGGTCTGGCGTAAGCGCCTGCGCTTGGTGGCGTAGAGATCGACGTCGGCGTCCGCGTGCAGGGTGGCGATGTCGGCGCTCTCGCCGCCGCACGACGCGCGCCCGATGCTCGTGCCGGGTGTGCGAGTCCGGACGGCGGTGATAAACCGCTCCGTGGCCACCGGCGCCGCATCGGAGCGTTCGACGACGCATACGGCGAACTCGTCGCCTCCGAGTCTGGCCAAAACCGCTCTGGGCGGCAATGCTTCTCGCCAGATGTTCGCCCGGCCGATCAGATGCTGATCCCCGGCGAAATGCCCCTTGGTGTCGTTGATCTGTTTGAAGTTGTCGATGTCGAGGGCCAGCACGGTGATAAGACATGCAGCCGAACGTGATCGCGTCAGCAGGTCCGCCGTGGCCATCTCCCAGCCGGCACGGTTGGGCAGGCTCGTGAGCGGATCGGTGCACGCCGCCGTGACCAGCGCCCGCATCAGGAGCCCGAACGACTCGGCGGCTCCGACGATAGCGATGACAAATATGGCGTAGTCGATGGACAGTTTCGGGGCGGGGGCGATCCAAAGCGCGATCGCACAGGCCCCGGTGAGCACGGCGACCAGGGCCACGCCGCGGCGCGGCGGATAGAACGCACGAAGATACATGGCCAGGAACATCGGGCCGATCAGGCACACGAATTCGGCGGCGGCCGCGCGGTGGAACGCCATCACAACGGGTGTGGCCACGATCGCCGCGGCCGTTGCCGGCCCAGGTCCGGAGGGCCGGACGGCCAGCAGGGCTAACGCCGCGGCGCCGAGGCCGATTGCCACGATGCCGCCGACTGGATTCGACAGCGTCAAGCCCTTGCGGACCGGGAACAAGGTGAAGATCACACCGTAGAGGTAGAGGAACGTGGTGGCAGCGAAGTAGATCCGGAGCAACCGAACCTGCTGCCTGCGGTAGAAGACGGTGCCCGCATCGGTGCGCAGCGGCACGCGATTTCGGCGAGCGACCCGGCCGCCGAGGGGGCCGGCGTGGGTGAGACCCATCCCGTCAACTCCTGTTTGTGCACTCTGATCCGGGGTGCGGCCATTCTGGCATCAGCGGCCCGGGAGCGCATCGTGGCCTTGACGCGCCGGGACCCCCGCCTGTCCTGGCCTATCCTGGCCCGAGTGGCCGAACCGTCTCCCGAACCGTCTGCAGTGGACTTGCGCAAACGCCTGGACGGCCTCTCCATCCGGGACGCGGCGCGCCTCGGGCGGCGGCTGAAGAACCTGCGTGGCGCCCCGCCCGAGAAGCTGCATCAGCTCTCCGAACAGATCAGCAAGGCCGAAGACCTCGTCGCCGCTCGCCTGGCCGCCGTCCCGGCCATCGCGTTCCCGGATCTGCCCGTCAGCGACCGGCGCGGCGAGATCGCCGACGCCCTCCGGCAGAACCAGGTCATCGTCGTCGCGGGGGAGACCGGGTCGGGCAAGACCACCCAGCTGCCCAAGATCTGCCTCGAGCTCGGGCGCGGCATCCGCGGGACCATCGGGCACACCCAGCCCCGGCGGCTCGCCGCCCGCACGGTCGCGCAACGCATCGCCGACGAACTGGGCAGCCCGCTTGGCGAGGCCGTCGGCTACAGCGTCCGATTCACCGACCAGGTCAGCGACCGCACGCTGGTCAAGCTCATGACCGACGGCATCCTGCTCGCCGAGATCCAGCGTGACCGCCGGCTGTTACGGTACGACACCCTCATCCTCGACGAGGCTCACGAGCGCAGCCTCAACATCGACTTCCTGCTGGGCTACCTGCGCGAGCTGCTGCCGCGCCGCCCCGACCTCAAGCTGATCGTCACGTCCGCCACCATCGAGCCGCAGCGCTTCGCGGCGCACTTCGGCGGCGCACCCATCGTCGAGGTCTCGGGGCGGACGTATCCCGTTGAGATCCGGTACCGGCCACTGGAACTTCCGGTCCCGGCCGGCACCGACGAGGACCCGGACGACCCCGACCACGAAATCGTGCGCACCGAGACCCGCGACGAGGTCGAAGCGATCGTCGACGCCATCGGTGAGCTGGAGGCCGAGCCACCCGGCGACGTCCTGGTATTCCTGTCCGGCGAGCGCGAGATCCGCGACACCGCCGAAGCCCTGGCGGGGCTGCGGCATACCGAGGTCCTCCCGCTCTACGCCCGGCTGCCGACCGCCGAGCAGCAGAAGGTGTTCGCGCCGCACACCGGGCGTCGCGTCGTGCTGGCGACCAACGTCGCCGAGACGTCGCTGACCGTGCCGGGCATCCGCTACGTCGTGGACCCGGGCACGGCCCGCATCTCGCGCTTCAGCCGCCGCCTGAAGGTGCAGCGGTTGCCCATCGAGCCGATCTCGCAGGCGTCCGCCGCGCAGCGCGCCGGCCGGTGCGGCCGTCTCGCGCCCGGCGTGTGCATCCGGCTGTACTCCGAGGACGACTTCGCGGCGCGCCCGCGCTACACCGACCCCGAGATCCTGCGGACGAACCTTGCCGCGGTGCTGTTGCAGATGGCGGCGCTACAGCTCGGCGACGTCGAAAAGTTCCCATTCCTCGACCCGCCGGACCGGCGCAGCGTCCGCGACGGCGTGCAGCTCCTCCAGGAACTCGGCGCGTTCGACGCCCGGGGGGCGATCACCGACCTCGGCCAGCGGCTCGCGCGCCTCCCGCTGGACCCGCGGCTGGGCCGGATGATCCTGCAGGCCGACTCCGAGGGATGCGTGCGGGAGGTGCTGGTGCTGGCCGCGGCGCTGACGATTCCCGACCCGCGCGAGCGGCCCGCCGACCGCGAGGAGGCAGCCCGCCAGAAACATGCCCGGTTCGCCGCCGACGACTCCGACTTCGTGTCCTACCTCAACCTGTGGAACTATCTGCGTGAACAGCGGAAGGAATTGTCGGGCAACCAGTTCCGGCGCATGTGCCGGACGGAGTTCCTGCACTACCTGCGCATCCGCGAGTGGCAGGACCTCGTCGGACAGCTGCGCGGCATCGCCCGGGATCTCGGCATCGTCGAGTCCTCCGACGCCGGGGCGCCCGCCGACGCCGCCCGCATCCACGCCGCGCTGCTCGCGGGGCTGCTCTCACACGTCGGGATGCGCCGCGAGGACGCGCGCGAGTACCTGGGGGCGCGCAATTCGCGGTTCGTCCTCGCGCCGGGCTCGGCGCTCGCCAAACAGCCGCCACGCTGGGTGGTGGTGGCCGAGCTAGTCGAGACCAGCCGCCTCTACGGGCGGATCGCCGCGCGCGTCCAGCCCGAGGCGGTCGAGCGAGTCGCCGGTGACCTGGTGCAGCGCACGTACAGTGAGCCGCACTGGGAGGCCAAGCGCGGCGAGGTGGTCGCCTTCGAGCGGGTGACGCTGTACGGGCTGCCGCTGGTGGCGCGCCGCCGGGTCGGCTACGCCCGGGTGGAGCCCGAACTCGCGCGCGAATTGTTCATCCGGCATGCGCTCGTGGAGGGCGACTGGCAGACGCGGCATCACTTCTTTCGCGACAACGCGCGGCTGCGGGCCGAACTCGAGGAGCTCGAGGAGCGGGCGCGGCGCCGCGACCTGCTGGTCGGCGACGACGACGTCTACGCGCTCTACGACGCCCGCATTCCCGCCAACGTCGTCTCGGCGCGGCATTTCGATGCGTGGTGGAAACGGCAGCGGCACAAGACACCTGGCCTTCTGACGTTCACCCGTGACGACCTGCTGCGGACCGCGGACACCGCCGACGCGGACCGGCCGAGCACGTGGCGGACGGGTGACGTCGCGCTGCCGCTGACCTACCGGTTCGAGCCCGGCGCTGCCGACGACGGTGTGACGGTGCATGTGCCGATCGACGTGCTGGCGCGGCTGGGCGGTGACGACTTCGCCTGGCAGGTGCCGGCGCTGCGCGAGGAGCTGGTGACCGCGCTCATCCGCTCGCTCCCGAAAGACTTGCGCCGCAACTTCGTTCCCGCGCCCGACACCGCCCGGGCGGTGCTGACGGCGATCGATCCGGCCGGCGAGCCCGTGCTGCCGGCGCTGCAGCGTGAATTGCGCCGGCGCACCGGAGTTTTGGTGCCGATCGATGCGTTCGACCTGGGCAAGCTGCCGCCGCATCTGCGGGTGACGTTCGCCGTCGAGTCGCCCGACGGCCGAGAGGTCGCCCGCGGCAAGGACCTGCCCGCACTGCAGGAACAGCTGGCCGCGCCGGCCCGCCGAGCCGTGGCCGACGCGGTCGGCGGCCTGGAGCGACGCGGGCTGCGGGGCTGGCCTGACGACCTGGACGAGCTACCGCGATTCGTCGAGCGCTCGGTCGACGGGCGCAGCGTGCGAGCGTTTCCCGCGTTCGTCGACGCGGGCTCCGCGGTCGGCGTGCGGGTGTTCGCCACGTCGGCCGAGCAGACCGCCGCGCTGGGCCCCGGCCTGCGCCGCCTGCTGCGCCTGGGTGTCGCGTCACCGGTGAAAGAGGTTGAGCGGCAGCTTGATCCGCGCATCCGGCTGGCGCTCGGCGTGAACCCGGATGGATCGCTGGTGGCCCTGCTGGAGGATTGCGCCGACGCCGCGGTGGACGCGCTGGCGCCGGCGCCGGTGTGGACGCGCGAGGAGTTCGCGGCCCTGCGCGACCGGGTCGGCGAAGGGCTGCGGGCGACGACCGTCGACATCGTCGGCCGGGTGCAGCGCGTACTGTCCGCCGCGCAGGACGCCCGAGTCCTGCTGCCCACCCGGCCGCCGCCCGCGCAGGCCGAGGCGATCGCCGACGTCCGCGCCCAGCTGGACCGGCTCCTGCCAGCCGGCTTCGTCACCGCCACCGGCCGCGCGCACCTCGCCGACCTCGCCCGCTACCTCACCGCCATCCACCGGCGCCTCGAGCGGCTGCCCCACGCGATCGAGGCCGACCGGGAGCGAATGCGGCGGGTGCACGCGGTGCAGGACGCCTACGACGAACTCGTGCATGCGCTTCCGGCCGCTCGGGCCGCAGCGGCCGACGTGCGCGACATCGCCCGGCAGATCGAAGAGCTCCGGGTGAGCCTGTGGGCCCAGCAGCTCGGCACCCCGCGCCCGGTCAGCGAGCAGCGGATCTACCGGGCGATCGACGCCGCGGGCGATCGGTGATCCCGGCGCCGTCGACATGGACCGGCCTGGGAGAAGATAAGGCCATGGCCCCGACACTGCGCCCGCGCCGATCCGCCCTGTACCTGCCGGGCAACAAGGCGCGCGCGCTCGAGAAGGGGCGGACGCTGTCCGCGGACGTGTTGATCTTCGACCTCGAGGACGCCGTGGGTCCCGACGCGAAGGCCGACTCGCGGGCCAGGGTGTGCGACGCCGTCTCGTCGGGCGGCTACAGGTCCCGGGAGCTCGTGGTGCGCGTCAACGGCCTGGGCACCGACTGGCACGACGACGACTTGGCCGCGGTCGCCGGTTCGGGCGCCGACGGCGTGCTCGTCCCGAAGGTCGAACACGGCGAACACGTCCAGTCGCTGACCGCCGCACTCGACGCCCTCGGGGCGCCAGAATCCTTGCGGCTGTGGGTCATGATCGAGACGCCCAGGTCCTTCCTGCGGGCCGAGGAGATCGCCGGCGCCGGCGACCGCCTGGCCGCCCTGGTGATCGGCACCAACGACCTCGTGAACGACCTGCACGCGCTGCATGTGCCGGGCCGCGCTCCCGTCCTAGCGGCGCTGGCGATGGCCGTGCTGGGGGCGCGGGCGGCCGGGAAGGTGGTGCTGGACGGGGTGTTCAACGACATCACCGACGAAGCGGGCTTCCGGTCCGAGGCGCGGCAGGGTCGCGAGCTGGGCTTCGACGGCAAGACGTTGATCCACCCTTCCCAGATCGGGCCCGCCAACGACGCGTTCGGCCCCTCGCCCGACGAGCTGGCGGAGGCCCGCAAGATCGTGGCGGCCTACCAGGAGGCGCAGTCCGCGGGCAGCAGCGTCATCACGGTCGAGGGCCGAATGATCGAGAGCCTGCACGTGCGCAACGCCGAGCGGATCCTCACCCTGGCCGAGCTCATCTCCGACATGGACACGGCGTCCTAGGAAAATCCTCTCCCACTCTCAACTTATAGGCGATAGGGGGGCTTGCCGCAAGGCCCGGGTGATGCCGCAAAATCGCTGGCCGAACGCATAATTCGCCGAACGGGGGTTGCGGATGCGAGGGAAAGACCGAGTGGCCGATCACGCCGTGGTGATTGCCGGGGCCGGGCCCACGGGGCTGATGCTGGCGGGGGAGTTGGCGCTGGCGGGGGTCGACGTCGCCGTCGTCGAGCGGCGGCCCGACCAGCGGTTGGTCGGCTCGCGCGCGGGTGGCCTGCACGCGCGGACCATCGAGGTGCTCGACCAACGCGGGATCGCCGACCGCTTCCTGGCGCGCGGGCAGGTGACCCAGGTGGCGGGCTATGCGCAGATCCGGCTGGACATCAGCGACTTCCCCACGCGGCATCCCTATGGCCTTGCGTTGTGGCAGAACGAGATCGAGCGGGTATTGGCGGACTGGGTCGCGGAGCTGGGTGTGCCGATCGATCGCGGGCAAGAGGTGTCGGGGGTCGCCCAGGATGACAACGGAGTCGGGATCACGCGGTCCGACGGCGCAACCCTGCGTGCCGATTACCTCGTCGGGTGCGACGGCGGACGCAGCGCGGTTCGCAAGGCCGCCGGAATCGACTTCCCGGGATGGGATCCGACGACGAGCTACCTGCTGGCCGAGGTGGAGATGTCCTTCGAACCGGGGGGCGCACCGGATTGGGGTATCCGCCATGACGCGCTCGGTGTGCATGCCCTGAGCGAGCCGGACGGCGGGGGACCGGTTCGGGTGATGGTCACCGAGCGGCGGGTCGGACCGGCCGGCGACGCGACACTTGGAGAGTTGAGCGAGGCGCTGGCCGCCGTCTACGGTTCCGATTTCGGGGTCCACAGTCCCGCGTGGATTTCCCGCTTCACCGATGCGGCGCGGCAGGCCGCGGCCTATCGCGACCGGCGGGTGCTGTTGGCCGGGGACGCCGCGCACATCCACCATCCGGTGGGCGGCCAGGGCCTCAACACCGGCGTGCAGGACGCAGTGAACCTGGGCTGGAAGCTGGCGCAGGTGGTGAAAGGGACGGCACCCGACGGCCTCCTGGACACCTATCACGCCGAGCGCCATCCCGTCGGGGCTCGGGTGCTGCGCAACGCGATGGCGCAGATGGCGCTTCTTCGCCCCGATGACCGCACCAAAGCGTTGCGCGACACCATGTTCGACGTGCTGGCGATGGAGGAGCCGCGCAAGCGATTCGCCGCGATGATGTCCGGGCTGGACATCCGCTACGACCTCGGGGAGGGGCACCCGCTACTCGGGCGCCGCATGCCCGATCTGAGTCTTACCGGCGGGGGAGGTCGGGTGTTCAGCCTGCTGCATGACGCGCGGCCGGTGCTGCTCAACCTGGGCGGGCCGGGCGCCGTGGGCATCGGCCGTTGGTCGAACCGTGTCAAATCGGTCGAGGCCAAATACGCGGGCCCGTGGGAGCTTCCGGCGGTCGGCGCGGTGCCGTCCCCCGCGGCCGTCTTGATCCGGCCCGACGGACACGTGGCCTGGGCGGGGCAGGCCGACGCCCCGGGCCTGCATGACGCCCTGGCGATGTGGTTCGGGCCGGCCTAGCGTCACGCCGGCCACCGTGACGACAATTCGCGCGGGGCCCACGCCGGCCACCTTGCGGCGCCGATCAATTCGCCGCCACTGAGCTGGGCGACGATGCGGGGCCCTTTCAGCGCGCTGTTGTCGTACACGGTGGCCGAGTCGCAGCGGTGCATCGCGGCGACCGCCAGCGCCCAAAGACGTTGGAACCGTTGCCGGATTTTCTCCTCGGGCACGTCGTGCCCGCCGGCGGCGACGCGGTGCTTGACCCGTTGCACGGCCAGTTCTTCGGGGATGATCAAGACATGCAGCACCACGGTGTAGCCGGCCGCGCGTGCGGTGTCGATCAGCTCGAGCTTGGAGGGATGGGAGAACACGGTTTCGGCGATGAAGGAGCGGCGCAGTTCGATGAGCCGGGAACGGGTTTCGGCCGCCACCCGGGCCGCTTCGTAGGCATGCGCGGCCGGATCGTCCGGCCAGCGGAGTTTGGCGATCTCGTCGGCGTTGACGAAGGCGCTTCCCGGCAGCAGGGGCGCGAGCGTGAATTCGACGAAGGTGGATTTGCCGGCGCCGTTGGGCCCGACGACCAAGTCCAGCCGGTTCATCGGCCGGTGGCGTTACTTTCCGCGGCGGGTGCGCCGTCTGCCGGCGGCCACCACGACCGAACGTCCGTCGGGGCGGTATTCGACAATCTGCCCGGCGTCGTTGAGCGCCACGGTCGCGATCCCGCGCTGGGCGAGCCGATCGCCGTAATGGGTATTGGCGAGGCTTTCCTCGACAGCCGCGGCGATCTCGGCGTTGAAGACGACACCCTCTTCGACGCTGAGTTCGCGCAGCTCGAGATCGCCGGCCAGCGCGGCCTCGACCCGCCGGCGCGCGGCCGTGTGCTGGCTGGAGACCGCGCGACCCACGCGCGCCCAATGGTCGAGTTGCTGCTTGGCGGAGCGGCTCTGCCGGGCACCTTCGGCGGCTGCGCTGTCCACCAGGTCGGCGGCGAAGCGGGTCACGCGACCCGCGGCGGTGTCGGCCATCACTTCTCGCTTCCGTAGCATTTTGTAACGATTGTAGCGTCCCGCTACGCCTCGGGCGATTCGGCGGTGGCGCGGATGCGAATGGGGCCGCGCCATTCGCCGTCGGCGTCGAGGAGTCGGCCGCTACGACGTCGAGGCCTGTCGGCCAAGCGTCCGGCAGCCGAGTGTGTATTTAGGGCGTCGATTGTGTTTTGAGGGAGGGATTTTCGATATTTTCACACTCTGGATACACACTCGACGCGCTGGATACACACTCGACGCACCGCGCCCCGACCACCACGACGTCGAACGCCTCCACCGAAGTCTCCCCGCACCGGCTGAACCGCGCACAAATCGACCGCTCTTACTATTAGCACATTCAGATCTTATTTTTCTTATTTTTGGGCTGAACTGGCGAATGTCGAAATCGCGGACCGCATCCGACCCCGAGGCGAGCGTGCCCGGTCCCCGGCGGGTCAGGCCTGAAGGGGTTGCGGCAGCGACGTCGCCGATCCGCTCGGTCGCGCGGGAGCGCCGAACCGAATGTCCTGACTGACTTCGTCGAGCGGGAGGCCGTTCGGTTCCCGCAACAGCAGCGTCGCGGCGATGGCGGCGGCGTAGCAACAAAACGCCACGAACATCACCGAGCGCAGCCCCGCACCGGTGAGCAGCAGCGGCACGATCAGTGCGCCGAGGAAGGCGCCCACCTTGGCAACGCCGGCCGAGACCCCGTGGCAGGTGCTGCGGATCGAGGTCGGATAGGACTCCGCCGCCAGCAGCATGGTGGTGTAGTTGGGACCGAACGCGATTCCGAACAGCGAGACGCCGAAGACGAACGCGAACGGAACCACGCTGGCACTGAGACCCGGCACCACGCCGATGACCAACATCGCCGCGGCGCACACGGCGAACCCCACGATCTGCAGCCGCCGCCGCGGCATCCGGTCCAGGACGAGCAGACCCGCG
The DNA here is from genome assembly GCF_036409085.1 of Mycobacterium sp. 050134. Lineage (NCBI taxonomy): Bacteria > Bacillati > Actinomycetota > Actinomycetes > Mycobacteriales > Mycobacteriaceae > Mycobacterium > Mycobacterium sp. 050134. Next base: position 48,884 of record NZ_JAZGLV010000009.1, on the reverse strand, counting down.
ATGCCACCGCCGAGGCTGAAGCAGACCACCAGCACGGCGTTGAGCGCGATGTTCGAGAGCACGGTGCCGTGCGGCGCGATGCTCTTGATCAACAGCGGCTGGCTCACCGCATTGCCGTACACCGCCACGTTGAAGAAGAACCAGCTGCCCGCGGTGCCCACGAGGGTGATCAAGACGCGCCGGCTGGCGAGGACCGACCGGATGCCGACGCGCTGCGCACGCAATGGCGAGGGGGCGGAGAACGCGGAGTTGCGCGACTGCGCCGAGAACGACTCGAAGTCCTCGCGCGCTTGCCTCTCATCGCCTCGCTCGGCGGTCCAGCGCGGCGACTCGGGCATGTGCCTGCGCTGGTAAAGCACCAGGAGCGACGGCAGCACGCCCAACCCCAGGATCAGCCGCCACGCCATCCCGTCGGGAATGCCCACGGCGAGGATCAACAAGCTGACCACGTAGGCGCACACCTGACCGAAGACGTAGAAGATGAAGGTCAGTCCGACCAGCCGGCCGCGATTTCGGCGGTTGGCGTACTCCGTCATGATCACCCCGCTGGCGGGGTAGTCACCGCCGATGCCCAGCCCGAGGATCAGCCGGCCGACCACGAGCATCGTGAAATTCGGCGCCAGCGCGGAGACGAGCGCGCCGGTCATCATCAACACCGCCTCCAGGCCGTACACCCGGCGGCGCCCGAACACATCGCCGAGCCGCCCGAAGAGGATGGCGCCCAGAGCGACCGCGAGCAGCGTCGAACTCGTCAGCATGGATATCTGGCCGCCGTTAAGGTGAAACTCTTTGGTGGCCAACAGCGTAACCGTGCCGATCACGTTCAGGTCGTAGGAGTCGGTGAAGAACCCGGCGCCCGCGGTCGCCGCCGCCTTGAAGTGAAAGACACCGAGTTTCGCGTCGTCGATCGACTTCGCGACACCGGCTTCCGCGGCTGTGGTCATCGAGTCCTCCGGACAGAGGTGGGCATATGCGACGCGGTCAGGGCGAGGGCCAAGATCGGCGTCCGCGCCAACTTGTCATGAGAAGTACCGTCATGCATTCGGACGCGGCATGTCAACTCCTCGGCCCGATATGAAGCAGATTTCAGAATCCATTAACCAGCGGTCTATTTGGTCAGAGATACAACTTTCGCGACCAGCCCAAACATGTATAGTCAAGTCTATGACCGTGGCGTTGCACGAGATGATCGCCGACAGCCTGCGCGAACAGATCCAGCGGGGGGAACTCGCGCTCGGCGACGCACTGCCGTCGGAATCGCAGCTGTGCGACCGCTGGAACGCCTCACGCGGACCGGTGCGCCAGGCGCTCGCGGCGCTGCGCGCGGAGGGGATCATCGCCGGTGGGCGTGGAAAGCCGCCGGTGGTGTGCTCGTCGTCGATCGGCCAGCCGTTCGACACCCTGCTCTCGTATTCGGCCTGGGCCCATTCGATCGGTCGCACGCCCGGACAGCGCACCCTGGAGCTGGCGCTGCGCCGGGCCGACGACGCCGCGGCGGCCGAACTCGGAGTCGACGAGGGCGTGCCGGTGGTGCAGATGCTGCGGTTACGGCTCCTCGACGGCGAGCCGGCCATGCTCGAGCGCGCAACCTTCGTCGAACACGTCGGACGTCGACTGTTCGACTTCGATTGCGACTCAGGGTCGTTGTGGGCGTATCTGCTCTCGCGCGGCGTCCAGTTCCACACGGCCTCGCACGTCATCGATGCGATCGCCGCCGACCCGGTCGACGCGGTGAACCTCAACGTCACCGAGGGCGCGCCGTTGCTGCGCCAACAACGCCGCACCCGCAGCGCCGATGGCGAAGTCATCGAATACCACGACGACCGCTATCTGCCGGGGCTGGTCAGTTTCACGCTCGAAAACACCCTCGACGCGCGCTGCGCCTTGGCCCGCAACGCCAAGCCCTGATGGAGGATCGCATGATCGCACCCGAACTCGTGGTCCTGGACATGGCGGGCACCACCATCGACGACGGTCAACAGGTGTACCGGGTACTCGCCGAGACCGCGGCCGCCCACGGTGGCACGCCCACCCCCGACGACATCGCGCGCTGGCACGGCGCGGCCAAGCACGAAGCCCTGCGGGCGTTGCTCACCCCGCCCGGCGGTGACCCGCCGGACGCCCTGCGGCTGCGGGCCGTCGTCGCCGACTTCCACGCGCGGGTGACGGCGGCCTACGCCGCCGCCGCGCCGGTACCCCTGCCCGGCGTGCCCGAGGCCCTGGCCGACCTGCGCAGGGCCGGAATTCGGGTCGCACTCAACACCGGCTTCGACCGCGAGATCGCCGAATCGTTGCTCAAAGCGCTCGACTGGCAAGGCGATTCGGTTGTGGACGCGGTCGTGTGCGGCACCGATGTGCCGGCCGGGCGACCCGCCCCCTTCATGATCTTCCGGGCGATGGAACGCCTCGGGGTCACCGACGTCGCGCGGGTTCTCGTCGCCGGAGACACTCCGCGCGACCTCGAGGCCGGCACAAACGCCGGCGCGGCCTTCGTCGTCGGGGTGCTCTCCGGCGCCGGCACGGCCGAGGAACTCGGGACCCAAAGGCACACTCACCTGTTGCCCTCGGTGGCGGACCTGCCGGCTCTCGTCGGCGCACCCGTTGGCGCACTGAGCAACTCGTGACCGCATGGACCCTCGCCGCCGTCTGGCGTGGAGGCCATGACATCGCCGTGCAACCGATCCCCGTGCCGCCGCTGGGTCCGGGCGAGGTGTTGGTGCGCGTGCGACTGGCCACCGTCTGCGGCAGCGACCGTCACACCGTCAGCGGACGCCGCGGCCAGCCCTGTCCGTCGATCCTCGGCCACGAAACTGTCGGTGAGATCGTCTCGGTGGGGGAGGGCGACCGCCGGGCGGTCGACGGCCGGCCGGTGCGGGCGGGGCAGCGCGTCATCTGGTCGGTCACGCTGCCGTGCGGCGCGTGCGACCGGTGCCGTGCCGGCGTGACGGCGAAGTGCCGCACCGTGCGCAAGGCCGGGCACGAACCACTCGATTCCGGATGGCCGCTTTCCGGTGGCTACGCCCAACACGTGCTCCTGCCGAACGGTTTGCCGATCGCGATCGTCGGTGACGAGCTGCCCGACGCGGTCGCGGCGCCGGCGGCGTGCGCGACCGCCACGGTCATGGCGGTCGCCGAGCGTGCGGGCGCGATGTCCGGCCGGCGGGTGGTGGTCGTGGGTGCGGGGATGCTGGGCCTCGGCGCGGTGGCCGCGGCGGCCTGCGCCGGAGCCGCCTCGGTGCTGGCCGTGGACCCGGCGCCGGCCAGACGCGAACTGGCTCGACGCTTCGGCGCGACCTCGGTACAACCGTCGGTCCCCGAAGAGGCCGAGTGCGACGTGCTGCTGGAATTCTCCGGCTCGTCGGCGACACTGCAAGCCGGGATACGCGCGCTCGACGTCCAGGGGGTCGCCGTGCTCGCCGGCTCCGTGGCGCCCGACGCCCCGATCAGCGTGGACCCGGAGCGGGTGGTGCGCCGTCAACTGTGCATCGCCGGGGTGCACAACTACGAGCCGCGCCATCTCAGCGCCGCGCTGGACTTCCTGCGCCAGACGGGCGAGCGGTTTCCCTGGCCGCAACTCGTCGCCCCGCCGCACCGCCTCGACGCCATCGCGAACCTGCTGACGGCGTCAGGCGGACCGATGCCGCGCGACTCGATCGCGCCTTGAACACGCACCGAGCCCGGTGAAACCCGGCCCGCATCGGGAGACCACATGATGCTCGCCTACGCGTCGCTGTTCCTCATCGCCCTGGCCGCCGGCGCGCTCGGGGGACTCGTCGGCACCGGGTCGTCGCTTGTGCTGCTGCCGGTGCTGGTCACGATGTACGGCCCGCGCGTCGCCGTGCCGATCATGGCCGTCGCCGCCGTCATGGCGAACGTGGGCCGAGTCGCGGCCTGGTGGAAGCACATTCGCTGGAGACCGGTGCTGGCCTACGCCGTTCCCGGTATGCCCGCCGCAGTACTCGGGGCGCATACCCTGCTCACCATTCCCCAGGCCGTCGTGGAGAACGTGCTCGGCGGGTTCTTCCTGCTGATGATCCCGATACGGCGAGTCATTGCCGTGCGTCAATGGCGCTTGCGGCTGTGGCAACTCGGCGGTGCGGGCGGCGTCGTCGGATTCCTGACGGGATTGATCCTGTCCACCGGCCCCCTCAGCGTGCCAGTGTTCACCGGCTACGGACTGACCGGTGGCTCGTTTTTGGGGACCGAGGCCGCCAGCGCCATGGTGCTCTATCTGGCCAAGATGGCCACCTTCGGCCAATTCGGCGCGCTGAACCACTCCGTCCTGGTCCGCGGCGTCGCGATCGGGGCCGCGCTGATGATCGGGCCATTCCTGGCGCGGCCACTCGTGCGCCGCCTCCACGCCCGCACCTACGGCCTGCTCATCGACCTCGTGCTCCTGGTCGCAGGCGTGGGCCTGTTTGTCACCACGCTGGGTTCGTCACGATGACGTGTCAGGTCGGATCGGTTGGCGCACAATCCTCGCCGACGCGAAGCGCCCACGGACACAGCGTGCCGAGATCGGCGGCCGGTAATTTCATGGCAAACTCGTTTGGTCAACGCGGAATCTTCAAGTGGCGGTATGCATGAAGCCTTTGTCCGAGCGCGAACTGCAGATGAACCAGCAGGCCGCGACGGTTGCGGCAGCGGTGCTGTCGGAGCCCGTCGAGGCGGCGACGCGCTGCGAGCACGCGTCGACGGACATGGTGGCCGAGGCCGCCGGCGTGGGTCGGTTCACTCGCGGCGTGGCGAAGTTCTTCGGCCGCGCCCCGACGCTGGGGAACCTGGGTGGAATGCTGAAGCAGATGGAGACGGGCGGCCTGCCCGAGACTTTCGTGCTCGCCGTCACGACGGACCAGGTCCACGTGATCGAGGACAAGCACAACCGCAAGGACCTCGTCGCCGGCCGGGTGCTGAGGTCCTGGGACAGGGCGGACTTCAAGGCTCGCACCGCCACCCCGGAGTGGAACGTGTCGCGGGGCGTGCCCGACGACCGTCAGCTGCTGGTGCTCTGGGTGCCGATCGAGGCGACCAGCAATCCGTACCTGCAGGCCGGCGTGCGGGCCGCCGCCGAGGCCGGTCAGCCGGGCTTGCCGACGGACTTCATGGTCGCCAAGGACGCCCCGAGCCAGCAGCTCATCGACGCTCTCGACGCCGCCGGCCATGTCCGCGTCGTCGGCGTCGGGGCTGACGCCGAGGAGGCTTCCGACCCGGCGGATCCTTCCGACCCGGACAGTTCGTCCGACCCGGCGGAGGCCTCGTTCCCGCGGCCGTCGACCGCCGAACGGCTCCAGGAGCTGGAGACGCTGCGGGCCACCGGCGCGGTCACGGAGGCCGAATACGCCCGCAAGCGGGAGCAGATCATCGACGAGCTGTGACGCGCGTCTCCGGACCGGTCACCCGCCGGCTCGCTGCACCCCGGTCCGGTCGAGCCCGGCCGACTTTTCGGTAGGTTGAACGCGGTCCGATCCGACCGGGAAGGGAGACACCGTTGCGCCAAACCGCGGCCATGGCCGAGGCCGACCGGGTGTGGATGATCGACACCTTGCTCGCGCTGCTCCAGACCCCGAGCCCCTCGGGACGCACGGACGCGGTGATGCAGGCGATCGGCGACATCTTCGACGACCTCGGGGTGCGGTTCTCGCTGACCCGTCGGGGGGCGCTGACCGCCGAACTGCCGGGTGAGTCGGCCACCACCGACCGCGCACTGATCGTGCACGCGGACACCATCGGCTGCATGGTCCGGGGGCTGAAGGACAACGGCCGCCTGGAGATCATTCCGGTCGGGACCTTCTCGGCCCGGTTCGCCGCCGGCGCCCGCGTCCGGATCTTCTCCGACGACCCGGACGAGTTCATCACTGGCACGATCCTGCCGATCAAGGCCAGTGGGCACGCGTTCGGCGACGAGATCGACACCCAGCCGACCGACTGGGAGCATGTCGAGGTCCGTGTCGACCGCAAGGTCTCGACCCGCGACGACCTGGTCCGCCTCGGCCTCAACATCGGCGACTTCGTCGCGTTGATCGCGAGCCCGGAGCTGACCGCCGACGGCTTCATCGTTTCCCGCCACCTCGACGGAAAGGCCGGCGTCGCGGTCGCCTTGGCGCTGGCCAAGAACATCGCCGAGAACAAAGTGGTGTTGCCGCACCGCACCATCGTCATGGTCACCATCACCGAGGAGGTCGGGCACGGGGCCAGCCACGGCCTGCCCGCCGACGTTGCCGAGTTGGTCTCGGTGGACAACGCGGTGTGCGCGCCCGGCCAGCACTCCATCGAGGACGGCGTGACGATCCCGATGGCGGACATGCACGGCGCCTTCGACTATCACCTGACCCGGAAACTCTGCAAGCTCGCCGACGAACGCGGCATCGCGTGCGCGAGGGACGTGTTTCGCTACTACCGGTCCGACGCCGCTGCGGCGATCGAGGCCGGTGCCGGCACCCGGGCCGCGCTCGTCGGGTTCGGCGTCGACGGCAGTCACGGCTGGGAGCGCACGCACATTCAGTCGCTGGAATCGGTCTACTGCCTGCTGCTTTCGTGGCTGCAGACGCCGCTGACGTTCGCCAAGTGGGACGCCAAGCCGACGGGCAAGCTTCGCGATTTTCCGTCTTCGAAGCAGCCCGCCCCGACAGAGAAGTGGGTGCCCCTGGCCCGCGGCGAACACGCCGAACCCGGCGACGCATCGCCCGGTTCGCACTGGCCGCCCTCGGAGGGGCCGCACGCCTGATGCGCAGCGCTCGTGGCCTCGCCCATTCGGCCGGGCGCACGTGGGTATCACCAACCCGGCCGATGGGAGCCTTCGGCCGTCGAGCCTGCGCTGACGGCACCGAGCCTGCGCATAGGTCGCGGCTTTCGCGGAAACGACGTTGTGGGGGCAGGCTCGGCGCAACGAGCTCAGGCTCGAGACTTCGGGCGGGCGATGACCGGCTGACGAGGTCAGAACACCCGCTCGACGAGCCTGTCCAACTTTCCGGTGACCTCCGAGTCGTCACCGTCGGGTAGGAGGAACAGGCACCGGTCGACTCCCGCGGAGACGTAGCGCTCGACCATGTCCTGCTTCGATGACGTGCCGAAGACGCTGATCTCGATCGGGTCGCGCCCGTCCTCGGCGGCGCGGCGCTGCAGCTTGGCCACCCGGTCGGCGAAGGCGTCGAGATTGTCGCTGGTGATGTCCTGGGCGAGCCAGCCGTCCCCGAAGGCAAGGATGCGGTCCTCCACGGTCGGGCCCATCCCGCCGACCAGAACCGGCAGCGGCGACTGGATCGGCTTGGGATAGGACCAGATCGGGTCGAAGTTGACGTAGTCGCCGTGGTATTCGGCTTCCTCGGCCGTCCAAATTTCTCGCATGGCTTCGACCCGCTCACGGAGTATGGACATGCGAACGCGCGCATCGGTGCCATGGTTGGCCATCTCCTCGCGGTTCCATCCCGCTCCCACCCCGAACACGAAGCGTCCACCCGAGAGGCGGTCCACGCTGGCGACTTCCTTCGCCGTCGTGATGGGGTCTCGCTCCACGACGAGACAGACCCCGGTGCCGACCTTCAAGCGTTCGGTCACCGCGGCGGCGGCGGTGCACGCCACGAACGGGTCGTAGGTGTGCGCGTACATCTTCGGCAGCTCGCCGCCGCCGGGGTAGGGCGACTTTCTGCTGACCGGGATGTGGGTGTGCTCGCAGAACAGCAGGGACTCGAAGCCGCGCTCCTCGGCGGCCGCCGCAAGCTCACTGGGCCCCATGCCGTAGTGGGTCGGGAAGTAGCACAGGCCAAAGTGCATGAGGGCGCCCTCCTTGCCTCCGAGTGGTTACCTTCCCATTGTTGTTACCCACGACGCCGGCATCGAAGCCTGGGCCCCGCGTCGGTGATCCTTCGGCGACGATGCGCTAACGGTCGTGCAACGCCTACCGCGGCGCGGCGATTTACCCCACCTCCTGCACAACAATGCGGGACATGACGCAAGCGCGGGGGTCCGACGTTGGCGCGTGAGATCCCGCGCCAGGCGTTCCTGCGTGGCGCCGCCGGGGCTTTGGCCGCCGGCGCACTGATCGGATCGGGTCGAGTCGGATCGGTGCGGGCGACCGCGGCCCCCAATCCGTCCGGCTGGGAAGGCCTGTCGACCGCCCTCGGCGGGAAGGTGGTGCTTCCCGACAGCCCCCAATTCGGTTCGGCAAAACAGGTTTTCAACACCAACTACAACAGCCTGACGCCTGCGGCGGTCGTCACGCCAACCTCGCCGGCCGACGTGCAGAAGGCGATGGCGTTCGCCGCGGCACACAACCTCAAGGTCGCACCGCGCAGTGGCGGGCACTCCTACGTCGGGGCGTCGACTGCCAACGGCAGCATGGTGATCGACCTGCGGCAGCTGCCCGGAGACGTCAAGTACGACGCGTCCACCGGGTATGTCACGGTCACCCCCGCCACCAGCCTCTACGAGATGCACCAGACGCTGGCCGCGGCCGGCCGGGGGATCCCGACGGGCACCTGCCCGTCGGTCGGTGCCGCGGGACACGCGCTCGGTGGCGGGCTGGGCGCCCAGTCCCGCCACGCCGGCCTGCTCTGTGACCAACTGACGTCGGCGACGGTGGTGCTGCCCGGCGGCCAGGCGGTCACCGCGTCCTCCGCGAGCAACCCCGACCTGTTCTGGGCGTTGCGGGGCGGCGGCGGCGGCAACTTCGGCGTGACGACCTCGCTGACGTTCGCGACGTTCCCCACCCAGGACGTCGACGTCGTGAACCTCAATTTCCCGCCGCAGTCGTTCGCACAGGTGCTGCTCGGGTGGCAGAACTGGCTGCGTACCGCCGACCGGAACAGCTGGGCGCTGGCGGACAACACCGTCGACGGGTTCGGCACGCACCCACGCATCCTCGCGACGTGCCCGGTCGGGTCGGGGAGCAAAGTGGGCAACGCCATCGTGTCTGCCGTCGGGGTGCAACCGACCGCGACCGACAATCACACGTTCAACTATCTGGATCTGGTGCGGTATCTGGCCGTCAACAACCTCAACCCCTCACCGCTCGGATACGTCGGCGGCTCCGATGTGATCACCACCATCAATACGGGGGCGGCCCAGGGGATCGCCGCGGCGGTCGAGGCCTTTCCCCGGGGAGCGGGCCGCATGCTGGCGATCATGCACGCTCTCGACGGCGCACTGGCAAGTGTGGCCCCCAGCGCCACCGCCTTCCCGTGGCGCCAGCAGTCGTCACTGGTGCAGTGGTACGTCGAGACCGGCGACCCCGCCGCGGCCACCAGATGGCTGAGCACCGCACACCAAGCCGTGCAACCATATTCGGCCGGCGGCTACGTCAACTACATCGAGGCGAATCAACCGGCGTCCCGGTACTTCGGGCCGAACTTGGCCCGGTTGACGGCCGTGCGGCAAAAGTACGATCCGGGCCGTGTCATGTTTTCGAGCCTGAACTTCTGACACACCGGGCGGGCGGCCCTACGTTAGGGGCAGATCCTCAGCGGATCGGGCCAATTCGGCTGTGGCCGATCGTAATTGGTCGGCAGAAACCAGCGGAGCCGGGAAGCCGACCCGGGTGTAGGCCACCCCGCGTGGCGTACGCACCCGCAGGTCGAGGCCGTAGCGGTCGATGCCCGTGCACACCGCGGTATCGGCGTCGGGGTAGCCGCCGAACGCCCGGGCCATCGCCGCCAGGGCGTCGGCGTGGTCGGCGTTAAGGTGGGCGCTCGCCCGGACCGCGGCAGGTGCGACCGGATCCGGCGCGGCCGCCGCGTACTGATCGCCGGTAGCCGAGTCCATCCGGCCGTATCCGCCCACCCAGCGCACGCGCTCGACCCGCAGCAGCCACAGGCTGAAGTCGCTGAAATCCACGTAGAAACGCGCGGCGGGCACCGCGCTCAAATACACCGCCCGGGCGGCGTCCAGCTCGGTATCAGAAGGCCGAATAACCATCCCGGCCAGGGTGATTCGGCTGCCAGCCAGCGGGTCGGAGTCGGTAGCCGAGGCCACGACCGACAGGCTGGCCCGCGGGTCGCCGGCTAGGTTGCGGCCGTGCTCGGCTAGGTTGGACACGCACAGCACGGGCGTCCCGTCGAGCAGCCCATACGTCACCAGCGACGCCCACGGGTCGCCTTCGGAGGTCAGCGACGCGAGGGTGGCGGCGTTCGCCGCGGCCGCGATGGTGCGGGCATGCTCCGCCGCGGACGGACGCGTGCTCGAACTCGGCGGGCGAAGCGGCGGCGGCGCGGAGGGCGCATCCCCGGGATCGCCATGGTCGCGAATCACCTCGCGAGGCTAGCGCACCGGCCGCCATCGTGGGACGGCTTCCGTCGAGGTATCGAACGCGCGCGTCGCAGCAACTTTCGATGCCTGCGGCGGAACGCGGCTCGCCCGCTTGGTCGGCCAAAATCGCGCGACAACCGATGGACACCGGGGGCGCGGGGTGACACGGTTAGGAAGTCCGGATAAACACTTGAGGGGGCATTATGCAGATGCGGGCGGCTCGCATGCATGGGTACAACCGGCCACTTGAGATCGACGAAGTCCAGGTCCCCGACGTGGGGCGCGGCCAGGTCTTGATCAAAGTCGCCGCGACAGGCATGTGCCGCAGCGACTATCAGCTCGTTGACGGCTATTTCCGGGAGGGCCTGCCGGTGGAGTTTCCCTTCATCCCGGGGCACGAGGTGGCCGGTACCATAGCCGAGATCGGCGCCGACGTCCCGGATTCCGCCGGCATCTCCGAGGAAGATCTTATCGTCGTCGACCCGAATTGGGGTGACGGGACGTGCCGCCAGTGCCACGAAGGCAACGAACAACTGTGCAGCAATGGACAATTGGTGGGGTTCGGGCCTAACGGCGGCTTCGCCCAGTACATGGTTGCCCCCTACGATCACGTGCTTTCCGTCGCGGATCAGCCCGAAACGGACCCGCGGTACCTGGCTCCGCTGACCGATGCCGGGGTCACGCCCTATCGCGGCATGAAGAAGCTGCGCGACGCGAAGAAGCTCGGGCCGGGGCGTACCGTCGTGGTCAACGGCATCGGCGGGCTGGGCAGTTACGCCGTCCAGTACGCCCGGCTACTGGGCGCCGGCGCAACCGTGTTCGGATTCGCGCGCAGCGACGAGAAACTCGAGATGGCCCGGGAAAACGGCGCTCACCACACCGTCAATGTCCGCGACAAGAGCGTCGAACAGGTGCAGGACGAGCTTGAAGACCTGACCGGGCGCCGCACCGTGGATGCTGTTCTCGATTCTGTCGGCTCTCCCGAATCCCTGAGACTCGCCACTTCCATCCTTGAAACCGAGGGAGCGCTGTCTCAGGTCGGCCTGATGGGCGAACGCGTGGACCTGCCGTTGTTTCCCTTCGTCAGCGGGGAGAAATCTTACTTCGGGTCATTCTGGGGCAATCACAACGATCTGCGAGAAGTACTCGCCCTAGCCGGTGCGGGCCTGATCAAGCACCACATCGTTCCAGTGAAGCTCGAGGACATCAACGACAACCTGGAAGCGCTAGGGCGCGGCGATATCGTTGGGCGGGCGGTCGTGGTATTCGATTGATCGGTCGCCGGTGGCGGAGTTCGACGGCGACGGCATCGCGGCGCTCAGAGCCGATGGGTGCGCGCCGTCTTGTCCAGCCGCGCCAAAGCTGTGGCCGGTGCCGTGCGAACACATCTCGACGCTGTCGCCAAATGAGACTTCGTGGTCGCAGGTGAAAGATCGACCCTGGAGCGAATTCCAGTTCCCGACCGTCAGCCGATCGGCCGCCACGCGCCCAGCACGGCGCTGCGGTACCAGCCGACCCGATCGCGCACCTGGATCCCGACCCGATTCTGGGCGCTGACCCGGCTGTCGATGACGTGTCCCTCATCGATGTAGATGACCACGTGGGACGCCACGCTCGCGTTTCCGTTGGGGTGCAGGTAAAGCAGATCGCCCGGCTCGAACGGACCGTCTGCGGGGATGTGCGCACCCATCGGTCCCGCGCTGCCGTCGGCCTGTTGGTGGACGTCGCCGCCAAACTTGATGCCCAAACCGTAGTTGTAGACCCACGCAGTGAAGTTGGAGCAGTCCAAACCTGGCCCGGGGTCCCAGGCTGTCGACGCCTGCGGGGCGTCGGGGTCGGGATTCTCCACGGCCGCAACGGCATAGGTCGAGGCAGGGGGGTTCCATCCCGGGATGTGGTGGTGGCGGTATTGCAGGCCCAACGGGTTATCCGGCGCATAGATGTAGCGCCTCGCCACCGCGAGAATCCGTTCCCGCTTCCAGGTGGTGCCATCACAGCCCGCGTTCTGGGGCAGGCCCGGCGCCGGGAGTGCGTCCGCCCGCGGCCCCCATCCGCCGTTTTGGTAGTGCCCCTGGGCGTCGGTGCGGTACCAGGTGTCCGGCGGCTCCTGGCTTTGCGGCAACCCGTCACGGCCGGCGAAATCCCCCGTCAGCGCGCTCATGCTGCAGGAGAACTGGTAGGGGAACTCCCCACGCTCCGCGCGGGACAACCCCGGCAAGCCGGCGCCTATCGCCGACGTCGCTCCCCAGAGCAGGCACACGACCACGACCTTGAACTTCCCTCGATGCGTCAACAGACCCTCAGCTCGTCGACCGGTTCGCGCGGACGAAGCAATGCTAAGGCGTGCTTGGCTTCTCGCACTGGGATGTCGCCGAAGCCGACCAGCGACCGCACGCCAGGAGGGCAACGGCTATATCAGCACCCCGGTGCCCCTCGACAAGGGCCTGGAGCTCACCGTCCGGGTGTGACCAACGGATGCCGAATTCGCCGGACGCGGCTCAGCTCGACGCGCTGAGAATCTTGATCGCGAAGACGAGCGAGTCGCCCGGCCGGATTCCGGCTCTGGGTTGACCGTCGGGGTAACCGTCCGCGGACGTCATCGCGACGGCGACGGTGGACCCGACGGTTTGCCCCGCGATCGCCTTCTGGAAGCCGGGCACGACGCCGGTAAGCGGGAAGTCGACCGGGACACCTCGTTCGTAGCTGCTGTCGAACACCGATCCGTCACGCCCGTTGACGCCCATGTAGCACACCGAAACCCTGGCGGTGGCCGGAACCACCGGGCCGTCGCCGGCGTGCAGTGTGTGTACCTGAGTCTGGGCGACGCTGAACGGTGTCGTCACGTTCACCCGCGGGGCCGCGGTGTCCGTGGACCCGGTGACGGCGACGCTGCCGGTGGCCCCGGTCAACGTCCACTCGGGCGCACCGCCGGCCGGCGGCGCGGCGGTGGGGCACGAGCCGGCCGCGTTGGCCGAGCCCGACGCGGCTAGCGTCCAGACGGTTGCCGCGACGCAGGCGGCGAGCGCGACGGCGGGGAACATCCGGGGAGACTTCACGGCCGTCACGCTACAGCCGAGCATCGTGTGCGCTGCCGATGGCCCCGGACAACGGCTGAGCCAGGGCGCCCAGCGTCCGCCGACGTTGCCGCGTGCGAGTGATCGCAGACCGATGGGCAGCTCCATGCGCGCGAGCGGCGCGCCGAGGCAGACGTGCACACCGGCTTCGTTCTGTCCCCGCACGGCAGTTGGGCCCATTGAGGGTCGGCCCCGGGACGGCGGCTCAAGTACTAGCTGGCGATTCCGGCCAATTCGCTTGCCACCGAATCGAATGCGCGCAGCGCGTCCAACATGTGCGGCTCCTGCGAGTGCGGCTGGGCGGACACCTTCGCGGCCACCATTTCGGCGGCACGGTTGATGTAGATCATCTGCCCGCACATGCCCAGGCATAACACCACGTTGCTGCCGGGGTAGGGGAACCACATCTGGTTGCGGTACATCCCGGCGGGCAGTTCGGTGTCCTCGGGGCAGGCCGCGAACGCCGCACGCGAGTCGGGACCGCCGTCGAGGGTATCGGCAACCCATGCCGCCGGAATCACTTGATGACCGGTGAGCGAGACACCGTCCTGCAAGAACAGCGACCCGAACCGGACCATATCGGTGAGGCAGGCGCTGATCCCGCCGTTGAACATCCCGGTGCCTTCCATATCGACGCCGATGGTTGCGTCGTCCCGAGCGCCGAGGCGGCCCCACAGCAGTTCCGACATCAGGGCGGGCATGCGTCGGCCGCCGGCAACCTCGCAGATCCAGCCGAGGACGTCGGTTTCGCACGAACGGTATTCGAAGGGCCCGCCGTGCGCTGACTTCTGCCGCAAGGTCAAGAGGAACTCCCGCAGGGTGGCGGGGGCATCCGGACGGCTCCTCGGTGCCCACCCCATCGCCTGGTCGAGCAGGTGTATCTGCGCGTCGGGGTCGTCGTAGTTCTCGGAGAACGCGATACCCGACCTCATGTCCAGCAGGTGGCGCACCGTTGCGCCGGCGTAGCCGCAATCACCAAGCGCGGGAACGTATGCGGTGACCGGCGCGTCGACCTCGATCGCACCGGCCTCGTGCAACGCGCCGACGACGCATGCCACCAGCGACTTGCTCACTGAGAACAGCAGGTGGCGGGTGTGCGGTTCCATGCCGCCGAGGTATTCCTCGGCGACCATCGACCCACGGTGGGCGACGGCCCACCCGTCGGTGACGGTGGCGGCCATCACCGCGGCAACGGTGGTCGGCGTGCCGTTGGTGTTGGTCACGGGCACCTCGGCCAGGGGAGCGGGAGCCGCGGGTATCTCCGCGACCGGGCCGGTCCCGCGGGAAATCCGCGCCGTGCGCACGAAGTCGTCGACGTGCTGAAAAGACCAGTGCGAGTACGGCGGCGACAGCCAGTTGCCCAGTGTGATGCCGGCCGGAGCGCTCACGCGCGTGCGACGAGCCGCGAGACGATCGGCGCGGCCGGCGACAGGGGCGTCGAGGTGAATTTCGCCTTCATGCCCTTCACCCAGCGCTGGCAGCGCTCGCTGAGCTGATAGTCGTCGGTCTGCAAATGTGAGCGCGTGACGAGCACACCGAGTTGGGCGCCCTCGGAACGTAAGTCGCCGGGCGCCGCCACGCGCATGTAGAAGGCCTCGGAGCCGTCGAGCAACGTCGCCCAATCGTTGGCGGTCCGCGCAAAGCTCACCCGGCCGTCGTCATCGATGCGCCACACGCCGGTGCGTGGCGTCGCGGTGAAGATCTCGAGTTCCCGGGAGGTCTCGGTGATGATCACCTGGCCCCAGACCTCGTCCTCGCCGTAACCGCGCTCCCAGCGCGCGTTGATCTCGTCGACGTCGAGCTCGTACTCCACGTCCATGTACTCGAGGAGGTGGAAGAGAAACAACGGCATGTCGGCGTAGGCCTCGGTGGTCAGGTTCGTCATCGGGCTGGCGCCGGACAGCCGTGGATTCACCTCGCCGAGGTAGAGCTCATCGGAGTCCAGGTCATGCAGCAGGTCCACCTCGAAGTAGCCGAGATAACCCTCGCGGCGCATGACGTCGCCCAGTTTGGTCACCATTTCCCGCGCGGCGTGCGTCTGGGCGGGCGGCAGCACCTCGTGCCAGATGTCATTGCCACACCAGCTGCCCCGGCTCGGCGTCAGCTCCGAATAGCCGACGAGGCTGGTCATCGCGGGGCCGACCACGGTGCCGTGGCGGGTCACGGCACCCTCGAGGCACACCTCCACATTGCGGATGCGCTTCATGACTTTGAGGTCCTGCCCGACCAGGTCACCGGCGTGCTCGTCCCAGTCGCGCTGCCCGTGCACGAAGAACGTCCCGCTGCCGGCGTTGCCGTAGGCGATCGAGATGACGAGATCGTCGCCTAGGCCGGCGTCTTGCGCGAGGGTCAGCAATTCGTCGTAAGAGCCGGCCCGCCCGATCGTGTTGGGCACGCTCGGGATACCCGCGTCATTGGCCAGGCGCGTCATGACGATCTTGGAGCCCAGGCGCTGGCGCAGCTCGATCGGCGGATGCATGACCTCGAGACCCGCCGACCTCGCCAGGGCCTGAATTTCCTCGTTCATCATCACAAAGCAGCACTTGCCACCGGGGCCCTTGCCCCCGATGAAGTCGAGCGTTTCGGGATCGGACAGGAGGTGGCTGCACACCTCGTCCATGGAGTCGAAATCGCGGCGGTCGCGCCGCCGGGGCACGAACACCCGCGAATGTGTGCCCTCGAAGGAGTCGAAATAGGTGAGATAGAAGAAGTTTCGTATCCAACGATCAACGCCCAACAGGTTGAACGGTGTCGGCGAGATGAAATACAGCGGCACCTTGTTGGTGTGGAAGAACGCGCGGATATCCGACAGGCCGTTCAGCGGGCGGTGCGGCTCGGGCGCCATCACGCCTGCCGCGGGGACGTAGGCGCCGGGTTCCGGCGTGCGGGCTGGGGCGGCGCGGTCGGCGCGACGCGGGTGCAAAGGCATACCGTCATGGTCCCGATTGTGCCGCCCTGTCGACGATCGTGTCGACGCAAATGAGATATCGGCGAGCGGAGTGTCGACGGGTGGCCAGATCTGCACCGAAATCGTCGCCGAGCGGCAGACGCGCGGCGCATAGCACCGGCGCGGCCCGCCCGACCCCGAGCCTGCGCTGGTTGCAGGGAGCCTGCGCTCACCCCGTCAACTTCATGCAAATGGCGATCTGCGCCCAGGCCCGGCGCCGTCACCGCAGACTCGATGCGGGGGAGCGCCCACGATTTGGGATCGGTAGCCGAGCCGACACCTTCTACTCGAGTGACGGCGCCGAGATTCGGCCCCCCAGAGCCAGCGAAAGGAAATTTCTCAATGACCGGCACCACCTTGAAACGCCTGATGGCCGTGGCACTGTTGTCCAGCGGCGCCGCGATGACAAGCCTCGGCGTCGGTGCGGGGACCGCCGCGGCCGATGCATTCGGTAATCATCAATGGTGCCCGGGCCAGAGCCTTCCGCGCTCCGACGCACCGATCAATTGGGACATGGGCACCTGCCATGACTACCACTACGTCGGTGCGTGGACCGTCGTCGAAGGTGTCCGGCCGAATCCGTGCCCTCCGATCGCGTTCATGTGCCCATAAGGTGCCCCGACATAGGCGTTCACCATGTGTCGACGTGGATGACGTCGTCGAGGGGTAGGCGTTTGCCCGGCGTGAACGCGCTGCCGGTGCAGGACCGACCGGCAGGAGAGTCGCGAGGTGGGATAGGCGATGACGGAACGGATCTCGTCGTTGACTAGCGCGTGCCGGCGCTCGTCGACTCCCGCCCGCAGGTAATCTGTGCGACGAGCAGTTCGAGACGATCGGAGTCGTGGCCGGGCCGTAACCGCCCAGTCCGACTAAGCGTCACCAGTCCGTGCAGCGCGGCCCAGAACACCTCGGTGAGCGTGTCCGCATCCCGCCCGTCGGCGACGAGGCTGACCGCCTGCTGCAGCTCGCCGAAGGCCGCCGTCAGCTCCGGCGGGGTGTCCTGGGCGGCAAACCGCAATCCGGTCGCCCTGGTGAACATGGCGTCATAGAGCGCCGGGTTATCGCGGGCGAAGTCGAGATAGGCCTGCGCGATCCGGCTCAGAGCGTCACCGGACGCGTCAACGTCGCATCGAGCGGCATGAATCGCCTCCGCCAGCTCCCCGAAGCCATCAACGGCGACGGCATCGGCAATCTGTTCCATGCCGGTGAAGTGCTTGTACAGCACGGGCTGGCTGTACTCGATCTCGGTGGACAACCGACGGGTGGTGACGGCGTCCCAGCCCTCGTCCTCGGCCAACCTGCGCGCGGTGGTGACGATCAGCCGCCGCCTGGCGGCCCGCTCGCGCTCGCGGCGGTCCTCAATTGCCATGCCTGATGGTAGCACGGACAGCAACGCTAGCGACGCTATTGACACGGCATCGCCGCGAGATTAGCGTTGCTAGCGGTTGAGGCGAGAGGAGCTCCGACATGGACGTAAACGTCATCACCCGCACCGCCGCGCTGATCGCGGTGCTGGGCACCGCGGTGGTGTATGGCACCGACGTGTTTTGTGCGATCGCACTGAGGCCAGCCCTAGAGCGGGTCGAAGACCGCGCCCTGGTCGCGATCACGGGAGGCGTGCATCGCTACGCAGACCGGCGCATGGCCCTGCCCGGCGTACTAGGGATCGTCGGCGCCGCGGCAAGCGCGGTGCTGGCCACGGTGTCCGGACATTGGGCGCAGGCCGTCGCGGCGGCCACCGCGCTCATCCTGCTGTTGGCCTGGACCGGCCTTTATGCACGGGTGAGCGCACCGATCAATCGACAGTTGACATCGGCTGCCGACGCCGGCCGTGCGCTCCCGAATGGGCGTGCGCTACAGGCCAAGTGGGACTCGATTATCAACGCCCGCGCGACGCTGCAAGGCCTGGCCGTGGCCGCACTGTGTGTCGCGCTGATGGTCTGATCGCCGGTAACCGACTCGACGAGGGAGAACACCCATGTTTCAGCTCAGGATCTACACCCTGCGATCACCCGAGGCCTTGCACGAATACGCCACGGTTCACTGGGCGCGCCATCTGCCCACCTTCGAGACGTTCGGGGTCACCACCCACGGGGTGTGGACCGAACGCAGCGGCGACGCCAACCGGCTTGTCGCCCTGATCCGCTACCCGCCGGGCGCGGACCCCGAAGATGTCACCCGGCGCGTCATGGCAAGCCCTGAATTCGCCGCCGACATGGCCGGCTTCGACGTTGACGAGCTCATCGACGTCCAGTCGATACTGCTTGACCCCACATCGTTTTCACCGCTTCACTAACGAACTCAGAGGAGTGCTCGACATGACCACCAGCATCGGCTATACGCTCGCCGGCCTGCTCGCCGCGGGCATCATCTTCATCGGAGTACGCTTCCTCGTCGCGCCCCGCGTCGCCGCCGCCGGCTACGGCGTGCTGCCGGATCTGGACCGACCGGGCGTCGGTGCCTACTTGAGCGTCAAGGGGATCCGTGACATCGCGACGGGGTTGTTCGTCATCATCCTCGTGGCCGCGAACCAAACGCACCTGGTCGGCTGGATCATCCTAGCGGCCACGGTCATTCCGCTCGCGGACGCGGCCATCGTGCTCCGCAACGGTGGCTCGCGGTCGATCGCCTGGGGAGTCCACGGTGTCACGGCCGCCGTCATGCTGGTTACGACCGCGCTCCTGCTCGTGTCCTGAAGGCGACGACACGCACCCGCGATGATCATCCACACTACAGATTGGATGATCATGTCAATCAGCCCATTTCGCAGATGGCATGTCTGTTTTCTAGTCGGTCGCGATGTGATGGGTCGCCGCATGGAAGACTTGCGGCAGGGCGGCGGCCGACTTGGAGAAGACGACCGCCAGCCATCCGCCCGCCGAACCACCCGATAGCACGACGCCTCGCATGCGGTGGTCATGACGGAGCTTCTCTTCCGGTGACTGTGGTTGCGAACCAACGGGTTACTGACCTGCGGCGATCAGCAGGGTCTTGCCGCGCAGGCGGCCGGCGTCGGAGTCCTCGTGCGCGGACGCGGCCAGCGCCAGCGGGAGGCGTCGAGAGACCTCGATGCGCAGCCGTCCGTCGTCGACCCGGCCGACCAGCCCGGCTAGCTGCGCGGCGTCGCTGCGAACAAACACGCGCTGGGTGCGGATGCCCCGGCCCGGGTTCTCCGGCCCGAAGGCCATGGTCCCGACGTGGAATCCACCGTCGGCGACCACGCCGATCAGCGCCTCGGTCTGCTCGTCGGTGGTGCTGACCAGATTGAGCACCACATCGAACGGGGCACCCTCGACCCTGACTGGCGATTGCGAGTAGTCGATGTAGTCGACGATCTGGTCCGCCCCCAGCCCGCGCAGGCGCTGCGCGTCACGCTCCTTGGCGGTCGCGGTTACCACGGCTCCGGCCTGCTTGGCCAACTGAATGGCATATCCGCCCACCGCACCCGAGGCGCCGTTGATCAGCACCGACTGCCCGGCGGCCAGCCCGGCGATCTCGAACAGCGCCTGCCACGCCGTGAGCGCGGGTTCCGGCAGCGCCGCCGCGTCGGCCAACGGCACCGAGGTCGGGGCGGCGGCCAGCGACTCGGCCGGCACGACGGCGAACTCGGCGGCCGCACCGTCAGCATCCAACGGGAGAAACGCGACGACGGCGTCCCCGACGTGCCAGCCTCGCACCTGCTCGCCGAGCTCGACGATCGTCCCCGCGACGTCGACGCCGGGGGTATGCGGGAAGCTGATCTTGTACACCTCGGCCAGGTAGCCACCGCGGATCCCGGCATCGACCGGGTTGAACGAGGTTGCCGCGACCCTCACCAGCACCTGCTGGGGTCCCGGCACCGGGCGCGTGGCCTCCTCGTATCGCAGAACGTCGCTACCGCCGTATTCGTGGTACCGAATCGCTTTCATGGCTTCCTCCTCGTTATTGCTTCGATTTCAAACCATCTACGCTCGTCCTAACCCGCTTCGACCTCGAAGCAATTCCGCGGAGATGCATGACCGTCGTCACATCGATAGCGTCGGCAGGAGCGCTCTGCCGTCCAGCCTCATCGGCGGCATACTTAGAGATGCCCGCAACCGTGGCGGGAGTGACGCCCCGTCGGTGCGAGTTACGTTGCCACACAACTACCTACGTCGTGCGTCGCCGACCTTCGTAGAATTACGCCGACGGTGATGCCGTGGCGAGGCAGGATTGAGCGATGAGCGCTGGTTGGGGGGATGGACAGGGCGACGAGGCGATGAACACGCCGCGGCCGGCGTGGCCCCCATATCCGTCGGGACCGCTGCCGCCGCCCGGCTGGTCGCCGGCCCCGCCACCGCATAACCCGGCCGGCCCGCCATGGCCGGGCATGCCGTCACCTCCCTGGCCTGGATCCTCCGGTCCGCCGCCTTCTCCCTACATGGCGGGGAGCATGGGGATGCCACCCGGCGGGCACCCGCATTCGCCGCGGCGCCCCGTGTGGCGGTGGTGGCTCGCGGGCGCGGCGGTGGTGATCGCCGCGGTCCTGGTGCTCACCCTTGACGTGCTGGGCAGGAACGATGCCGCCACCAAATCCAGCACGGGACCGTCGTCGATCACGCAACCGCCCGCCGCGGCGGGACCGGCGCAAACATCAGCGACACCGAGCGCCACGGCGGCCGGTCCGGCGCTGGATGCGGGCACATTGCCGGGTCTGCTCGCGACTGCCGAACAGGTCGGAAAGGTGCTCAACAACGCGCCCATGAACGCCCGCGAAGTGGAGACGTCCCCCGCCTCGGGGGTGTCGATGGATCCGGCCGCGTGCAGCAGCGCAGTTGCACCCGTTTTGGACAGCACCTACGCGACATCGGGTTATACGGGCATGGCGGCGCAGGGCCTCGAGGAGGCCAAGCCTGGGCGTCATAAGGTGATTCAAGGGGTCGTCGCTTTTCCCGACTCAACTGCGGCACAACGCTTTTACGAGCAGCAATTGTCGGCGTGGCACGGGTGTCGGCTCAAAGAGGTGACGGTCTCCTACAACAACGGTCAACCGGACGACCACGCCAAGGTCACCGTGGTCACCGACAGCGGGGGCACCGCCACCACGGTGCTGCTGCCGGCCGACCCGACCCAGCACAAAGGCAGCGAGTGTGAGCGCTCGATGAGCGCGCGCCGCAATGTGGTCGTGGATGTGCGGGCGTGCGGGCAGAACACGATGACCGCCGCCTTCTTGCTGGTTCGCGGAATCGACGACAACATCACGAGCCACCCGTAGTCGACCGATCGGGGAATGTCGTGCTCCGCCGTCGGCCATGCGGCGACCCCGCGCTGAACACGGGACGCCTTGCCCGCCTTGGCATTTACCCGATCGGCATGCGTGGTGAGCATGCCACTATCACAAGGATGTATGTGACAGCCCCCGCTGGGTGGGCAGGGTCGACCGTGATGGGCAAGATGTTGAAAGCCTGGCTGCAACGCCGCCTCACGCGGCTTTGTCGCACTGACAAATTCCGACTGCGCGCCACGCCAAAGGTGTCCGCAGCCAACCGAAGCCAGCGGTGCGTTGATGTCGAGCTCTCTGCCGCATCGATTGATGGTCGAGCCGTCATGAACAACGTTCGACTCTTTCGCCGAGCCGCGACCGCGCAGCGTAGCTTTCACCGGTGAATGTGGCGTGCGAGTGCGGCGAGCTTGCCGACCCGAAGGCAGAACATGCCGTTCGAGTGGAGGATTCCATCGGTGGCAAGCCGCTGGCCCTACTCATGCAGGGGCGGGCACAACATCCGGCTGTCCGCCTCACCTCCATCATGTTCGCGAACGTGACGGTAGCCTTACCCGGCATGAATGACGTCGTCGTCGTCAAGGTCAAGCCCGGCAGCCGCAGGGGACCCCTTGTCGAGGTCGGTCCGGACGGCGAGCTGACGATCTACGTCCGCGAGCGAGCGGTTGACGGAAAGGCCAACGAGGCGGTCACTCGCCTATTGGCGACTCACCTCGAATTGCCGAGAAGCAGGGTCGAATTGATTTCGGGGGCGACGTCGCGACTCAAACGCTTCCGCGTGAGCGGCTGACCTGCCGACGCTCATGCCGTGATCTGCTCGACCATGATGCTGGCGAAGCCCTGTTCAGCGGACGGTTCCATCGCAATGTCGGGAACCTCCCTCGGCATCGCGCGCCGAGCCTGCGCATAGAGATTGTCGCCACCTGCGGGAAGTCTTCGCTGTGGACCGTTTGCCAGTCGAGGCACGGGTTGACGATGGCGCGCTGGGGTCGCGCGATGCTCTGACGCCCGCGGCGTTGATCGCTCGTCGCCTCATCGACACCGGTGCAGCGTTGTGGACGACGCGCCCTGAGGGATGTACGACTGGTGACAACTCGTGGTGCGCACGGTCCGCGGTCGCGGACGGGTACGGTCGCTCTTGGGCGCGAAGGCGCCACGCCGCACAGAAAAGCAGGGGGCACGTGAAGCTCGCCGACTGTCCAGTCTTTCCCGTCGAGGCGGGAATCGCCCTGAGCACAGACCGCGGCTTGGGTTGGCGCCTGGCGCGAGAGGCCGGTCCGGTTCTGCGAGATCCGGGGGCTAACTGGGTGTTTGTCGTCGGGCGGGACGAGGTGTTAGCGCATCTGGACGATATGAGGTTGGATCGTGCCCGCGCTCTTCCCGAGAGCGATCTCGACGTTCACCAGCGGCTATTCGCACCGAGATCGGCCCATGACATTGCCGCGGCGTCCCGTCCGACCGCCGCCGCATTGATCGACCGTTTTGCCGCCGCCGGTGGCGGTGACGCGGTGGCTGAGGTGACCACGCCCATGGCCGGCGTCCTTTTCGACATCGTTGCGCGCCTGCGGCTACTGCCTGTCGAGCACCTGGCCGGGCGGTCCGGCCACGTCCTGTCCGAGGCGTTCCGCAACTTGTCCAAACACGCCGGCTGGCACGTGTTCGAGTTGGCGCGCCGCCCCGAATTGTCCGAAGCGCTTCGACGTCAGCCTGAACTGATACGCGAGTTCGTTGAAGAGGTCCTCCGGTTGGAGCCGATGGTGCAGGGCTGCCAACGTTTTACGACGCAGCCAACCACCGTCGGCGGGGTAGAGCTGCCGCCTGGCCTGGTCGTGATGTTGTGTATCGCGGCGGTGCAGCGAGACGGCAGCGACACGCTGTCTACCGACGACCTTGTGATTGGCGTTAGGGCGCATCGGCATTGGAGTCTGGGCGCGGGCTCTATGCGTTGCCGTGGCGGACACATCGTCCGGTCGGTGTTGCGCGTGCTGGTTGAGGAGTGGATCGACCGGACCGGGCATCTTGGGCTGGCGCCCGGTTTCCGGCCGGCGACCGGGTTCCCGAATACGGACAGCACTTTGTTTCTGCCGAGACTGCCCCTCGTGACGAGGGCTTGAGACCCCACCTCGATCTTCGATGCTCAACGGTGACGGAGGCCGGAAGAGTCAGGACGCGATGAACGCGAGCAGATCCGGGTTGAGAACATCCGCGTGCGTGGTCAGCATGCCGTGCGGGTAGCCGGCATAGGTCTTCAACGCGCCGTTCTGGAGGAGGTCGACCGCTCGGGGCACCGCGCTGGTGAATGGCACGATCTGATCGTCATCGCCATGCATCACTAGGACGGGAACGGTGATCGCGCGCAGATCATCGGTGTAGTCCCGCAGCCAGGAAAACACCGTCTCGTAGTGCGCCTGGGCGCTGCCGGACATGCCCTGTCGCCACCAGTTGGCGATGACCGCCTCGGACGGCTCCGCCCCCGATCGGTTGAATCCGTAGAACGGACCCTCCGGCACCGTGCGGAAGAATTCCGATCGGTTACCCAACACACCCGCCTGCACGGCGTCAAACCACTCTTGGGGTTGCCCGCCCGGGTTGTTCTCGGTCTGCAACATGCTCGGCGTCGGGGACGATACCAGTACCGCCTTGGCGACCCGCTCCTGGTGGCGCGCAACATAACTGGCCACCTCGGCTCCACCAGTGGAGTGCCCGACATGGACGGCCTCGCGCAGGTCGAGCTGCTCGGTCAGCGCGGCTAGATCGGCCACCCAGTGCTCCATGTCATTGGCGTTGCCGGCCTGATCGGATCGGCCGTGCCCGCGCCGGTCGTGAGCGATCACCCGATAGCCTCGGTGGAGAAGGAACATCTGCGTCATCGCCGATCTCGGCTTCATCGCCAGTGCCACATCCAACCGCCCTACAGTGCACCGCCGGACGGACGGCTTCCGCCATGGAGGTTCCACTGGCCGCAGTCCGGGGCCAGGACGTCGTTGACATCGACTGCGAATCCTCCTACCAGCGGGCCGGGATTCGACGCGGTGCTCACGACGCGCTGGTAGAGGACAGCGGCGGGATGGACTTGATTGCCGGACCAGGCGCGAGTTTGCCAGGCCCACCGGCGTCCAGCTGTGCTCGAAGACCCGATAACGCCATCGGCCGCCGCCCATTCGCAGACTTTAATGCCTCCATAGATCCCGGTGCGTTGAACTCCGAGAACCGCGTTGATTCCGCGTAACCACTGCAGCGCGAGTCGAGTCCAGGTGTCACGGTTGATGTCCTCGTCGATGGTGAAGAAGATCGGTGCACTCTGGCCGCCCCCCGCCGCGGTGTGTAGTTGCCACGCGGTGCGCGCGTCCGCCATGCCGCCGGCGTAGCCCCGCGTGAAGTCCGACGGTGCCGAACTGCCCGGCTTGCCATATTGATAGTTACTGACGATGACCAAGCCTGCGGCTGTTAGTGATTCGGCGTAAGGACGAGTGATCGGCTTGGCGCCAAACGACGCGCCAGGCCGTGACAGCGAGACGTAGTTGACGACCCCCTTATAGCCGGCGGCTCGGATCTGCTGCGCCGGAATCTGGTGCGCGGCGAAGTCGATCAGTTGGGGAGGAGCAGCGGCCGCCGCCGTGGGCATCAGGCAGCCTATCGATGCGCCACCCAGACCGGCCAATGCAGTGGCGTAGCGCAGCGCGTCGCGCCGTGAAACCGTACGCAGTCGCCCATAGCTGGCCGCCGGGGGCAAATTGTGCATCGCGCGATGTTAACGATGCGACTTCTATTATCGGAAGACCTGCGCTGGCTCGAACTCCGTAGCGTTTGCAAATGGATACCGAGCGGTGACCGCTCGTCGATCCCAATGACGTGAAGGCGGCTTTGAGTGACAACACGTTGACCAACGCCGATGGCGTACGCATTAATCCAAGGGGTTACAAGATCGATTTACTTACTTTGCTTATCCAGCCGCCCCCCCCTGCGCGGTCTTCCATCATCCATCTTGCGAGCGGGGCGACAGTTGCCGTACGAACGGTTGCCTCGTTTTCGGGCATCCCCGAAGTTGACCCCGACGCAATGGTTTGGAGCTACGCGGCGCGTGGGCGGGTCCGACACGTCTGAGTGACCGCGGTACATACCTGGCAGTCGACGATGCCGGCGCCGGATATGCCAGTTCACCCAGCGGCTGCTGCGCCCCGATGTCTCAAGATGGACGAGGAGTTGTTCACGGGCGTCGACTCCGATCCCACCAAACGCGCGTTGACGACAGCGCTGAACACGCTGACATCCGAACTGCATGCGCGCGCCCCCCGTTTCCATGAGTACGGAGAGCCGCTCACGGTCCTGCGACAGCAGCACATCGAAGTCCCGGAACCCCCAGCGGCAACGCCCGGGTCCGAGTGCTCGCCACGGGACTGAATCCCGCGGACTAGGAACTATGCCGCGGGTACATGCCGGGAGCCTTGCCGCGCGGGATCGGCCACGATATCGCCGGAATCGTCGACGCGATCGGTGAAGGCGTCGATCCCGGGGCGGCGCGGATCGACGGTCTCGTCTTCGGCGCGGCCGAGTTCCACGGGCAGCCAAGTGCCGGCACCGCCGACGTCGCGATCCTGAACCACTCTCCGTATTCGATCCCGCCGTATTCCTAGCGATGCGAACCGTCGAATCGCGTTGAGCCGTCACTCGCCCCGACTGGGCGCCGAAAGTCCCTTCATGAAGATGTCAAGCAGCCGTGCGGCCTGTTCGCCGTTACCTGTGGTCGGTGCGACCGAGAAGATGCCGATGAGGCCGGCCGCGACGTCTTCGGAAGTGACATGAGCGCCGATGTCACCGGCGGTACGGCCCGCGGCGAGGATCTTGTCGATGGCGGCCAGCAGTTCGACGCGGGTGTGACCAGAGCCGAGTTGCTCATTGTTGATCATCGCCCGCAAAGTGCCGAGCATTCCGTTCTTAGTGGCCAACCACTCGGTGAATAGATTCATCCAGCGGCGCATGGCCTGCGCGGGCGGGTACGTAGCCAGAAGATCGTCAGCGCCTTCGGTCAGGCGACGTACTTGGTCCTGATAGACGGCCTCGACCAACGCCTCGCGAGTGGGAAAGTGCCGGAACAGTGTGCCGACGCCGACACCCGCCTCGCGGGCGATCTGTCGCAGCGAGGGCTCGTCGCCGCCACCGGCCGCGGCGAACAGCCTGCTGGCGACCTCGATGAGGGCCTGACGATTGCGCGCCGCGTCGCTGCGCACAGATTGACCCACCGGGCCACTCTAGCGGAACGCGTTCCGCTTGCGTAACCTGGCGATTAATCGGAACGCGTTCCGGTTAGTTTCGAGGAGGATGCTATGCATGTCTTCATCACCGGCGGCTCCGGCCTCACGGGCCCTGCCGTCGTATCGGAGCTGCTGGCTGCTGGCCACCGCGTTACCGGGCTGGCTCGCTCGGCCGCCTCGGCTGATCGCCTGGCTCGCCTGGGAGCGAAGCCGTTCGCGGGTTCGCTCGATGACCTCGATCGACTGCGCGACGGCGCGGCCGCCGCCGACGGCGTGGTGCACATGGCCGCCGGCGGCGAGCCCGGGGATTGGGCCGGAATCACCAGACGCGACGTCGACGCGATCGACGCCCTGGGATCGGCGTTGGCCGGCACCGGCAAACCGTTCGTATCAACCTCCGGCACGATGGTGATGGCTCCCGGGCGGGTGAGCGACGAGACCGACGCGCCCGACGTCGACTCCCTCGCCGCGTACCGGATTCCCGGCGAGCAGACCTGCCTGGGCTACGCCGATCGGGGAGTGCGCTCCAGTGTGATCCGGCTCGCCCCGACGGTGCACGGTCCGGGCGATTACGGGTTCATTGCGATGTTGGTCGCTCTCGCCCACAAGACAGGTGTCTCAGCCTACATCGGGGAAGGGGCCAATCGATGGCCTGCGGTCCACCGACTCGACGCGGCCACCCTGTTTCGACTTGCGCTGGAGAAGGCGCCCGCCGGAACTGCGTTTCACGGAGCTGCCGAAAGCGGTGTGCCGCTTCGCGACATCGCCGAGAAGATTGGTCGAACACTTGACCTGCCCGTCGTGTCGGTCGGATTCGACGAAGCCCCGTCGCATTTCGGGAGCGCGGCGCTGAGCTCTGTGTTCGCCGCTGATGTTCCGGTTTTAAGTGGACGCACCCGCCAGCTCCTCGGCTGGAATCCCAACCACTACACGCTGCTCGAAGATCTCGAACACGGCGACTATTTCGCGGTGAAAGGTGTTGGGGAGCAATGAGCAAACCCCCGTCGGACATTGTTCTGAACCCGTACGACTACAGCTTCCACGAGGATCCGTATCCCTGTTACAAGCGGTTGCGCGACGAGGCCCCGCTGTATCGTAACGACGAGCTCGGATTCTGGGTCCTCTCACGGCATCAGGATGTGCTGATGGGGTTCCGCAACAGCAGGGCGCTGTCGAATCAATTCGGTGTCTCGCCCGATCCGGCATTGCGAGGCCCTCACGCGGCGAAAACGATGAGCTTCATGGCGATGGATGATCCAGACCATCGGCGCTTGCGCGCCCTGGTAGTCAAGGGATTCACGCCCAGGCGTGGCCGGGAACTCGAACCGCGGATCGCCGAAATCGCGGTCAAGCATCTCGAGGCCATGTTGCAAAAGGCGGCATCGGGCGCACCGGTCGACTTCGTCGACGAGTTTGCAGGGAAGCTGCCCATGGACGTCATATCCGAACTCATCGGCATACCGGAGGTCGACCGAGCCCAGCTGCGCGCCTGGGCCGACGCCTCGATGCACCGCGACGCAGGCGTCACCGACGTACCGACGGAGGCCATCGAAGCTTCGATCAATTTGATCGCTTATTTCCAGGTGATGGTTGAGGAGCGGCGCAGGCGGCCCACCGATGACCTGACGTCGACACTTTTGAAAGCCGATGCCGACGGTGAGCGCATGTCCGGCGACGAAGTGCTCGGTTTCTTGTTTCTGATGATGATCGCAGGGAACGAAACGACCACGAAACTGCTTGCGAATGCGGTGTTCTGGGGCCATAGGAACCCCGACCAGATTTCCC
Source organism: Mycobacterium sp. 050134 (assembly GCF_036409085.1). Taxonomy (NCBI): domain Bacteria; kingdom Bacillati; phylum Actinomycetota; class Actinomycetes; order Mycobacteriales; family Mycobacteriaceae; genus Mycobacterium; species Mycobacterium sp. 050134. Next base: position 20,348 of record NZ_JAZGLV010000009.1, on the reverse strand, counting down.
CTCTATATCACGACGCTAGCCGAATACCGCAGTGGATCGAGGAGACGCTGCGCTACGACACGTCGATTCAGATTCTGGCTCGCACCGTTCAGGGCGGGATAACTATGTACGACACCGTAATCCCGGACGGCGAGATGTTGTTGCTCCTGCCCGGCTCAGCCCATCGTGACGAGCGCGCTTTCGACAGGCCAGACGACTTCATCATCGATCGAGACATCGGCACAAAGCTGCTGAGCTTCGGCAGCGGCGTGCACTTCTGCTTCGGCGCCAATCTCGCCAGATTGGAAGCCCGGATCGCACTCGACGAATTGTTCAAACGCGCCCGTGGCTACGAAGTAGACGAGACCAAATCGGTCCGCGTGCACTCCAGCACCGTCCGCGGCTTCGCCCACCTCCCGATCACGGTGTTGAGCCGGCAGTAGCCGTCGGAACAGATTTCACCACAAGTGAAAGCACGATCGCTCCGGGTGGGAGTGTGGACGTTGAGGTGCAATTCGGGTTCGACGGCCAGTTCCATGGACTCATAGTCGAGGTCGAGCCGGCCCACGATCGGGTGATGCACACGCTTGCGTCCGGACCGCACCACGCACATCATGAGATGCCCTCCGCTGCAGGAATAGCTCACTACGCATTGACAATTCGTGAACCAACGCGAGATCAAAAAGCTGGTGGCGCTCCGCCTCGTCGAGTTGCAAGGCAGAAGCCACCGAGTCGAGCGCGCCGGGGGAGGCGCCCGCGAGGCTGCCCCGCTCCATCCGCACGTAGTAATCGACAGACATCCCTGCCAGAAGCGCTACCTCCTCGCGCCGTGGACCTTTGACCCGGCGGTTGCCGCCGTAGGCGGGCAGGGTCGTCTGCTCGGGTGTGATGCGGGCGCGACACGACGTGAGAGACTCCCGAACCTCGGTGCGCAAATCGGTCGGGGCCATTTCCTTACCGTCGGGGAACTCTGCGAACGAAGGGAGGTCCTGCGGGTGCCCCGATAACTGCGTTGCCTGTTGCGCCGAGTACCCGGCCCCACGTGCATGTTCAAGTTCCCGACGCGGTCGTGGCTATGCCACCGTCGACCGGGACGATGGCTCCCGTCAGGTAGGCCCCAGCCCTGCTGGCAAGGAAGACGGCGACACCTGCCATGTCGTCGTCGCGGCCGAGCCGGCGCAGGGGGGCCGACGCCGCGATCGTATTGCCCATCGCATCGAGTGTGGTCGCCATCATCTGAGATGGGAATGGCCCTGGCGCTACCGCATTCACCGTCACGTACTGCGGGCCCAGTTCCCTGGCGAGCACTCTGGTGAGCTGGTGCAGTGCTGCCTTGCTGCTGGCGTACGAGTAGTTGGGCGACTGCGCGACGTGGATGGCAGCGATGCTGCCGATGTTGATGATCCGCGCGGGGTCGTCGGCGGTGCCCGCCCTGCGAAGCGCGGGTAGCAGCGCCTGCACCAGCCAGAACGGTGATTTCAGGTTGAGGTCGATGATAGTGTCCCAGGCCTCGTCGGGGAATGTCTCCAGCGGCTCACGCCACATCGCTCCAGCATTATTTACGAGAATGTCGAGGTGGTCGGAGTCGAAGTTGACGAGGTCGGCGAGACGCTGACACTCGTCGCGTCTGGACAGGTCGGCAGGGATTGCCCGCACTTCGCCGAACTCGGAAAGTAGATGTTGTGCCTCTGCGCAGGCGTCTGCGTTGCTTGAGCTGATGATGACGCGGGCGCCTGCCTGGAGAAGGCCGCGGGCTATCATTTTCCCGATCCCCCTGGTGCCGCCGGTGACGAGCGCGTTCTTCCCGGTTAGATCGAAAAGTTCGCTATGCGTCGCGAATAGGTCATCAGACATGCGAGGCCTTCCAGCGTTCCGTCGTGTGGTTGTTCGTTCAGCAGCGAACCGGTCACACAGGTTAGTACGCGATTCCGGGTGGCAGAAACACCGTGGTGGTATAGGGACCGCCAGAGTCACTTCTACCTGCGAAGTGAGACGCGATGCGATCAAAGCGGCTCGGTCTGCAGCCAATGGCGACTTCACCATCCCGTTGACAGGGTTTGGCGGCACGGGACCGGGCAGCCGTGGGCGGCCATTCATCTATCCGACGCGAGACCATTTCACGCGACGCCTACCGTAACCGCGAATTCGTGGATCTACTGGGTTCCTGTTCCAGCGGCCGGAATGCCCAACCAGAGTGGGCGCTGCCTGCCGATCTGCCGACAACCCGCCATTCGAGCCCACCGTACTCGTCGGATGGGACGAGTGCTGGAGCAGCACACTTTCGGACCGCTGCGTACCCTCATTGATCGAGGGTGCGCCGCCCGCAGGGCAGCCAGAGCAAGCGTGCTCAGCCGCCATGGCACAGTTGACGCCGTGCCTACTCGCGAGACCCCTGTCGTGATCGCCGGTGGTGGTGCCGTCGGCTTGGTCGCCTCTATTCTGCTGTCCCAAGCTGGAATTGAGCATCTGCTCCTTGAGACTCGGCTGCACGCCTCAACTCATCCCAAAGCTCGCGGAATTTCAGCGCGGTCGATGGAGATTCTGCGCCGTATCGGGGTCGAGGATCAGGTCCGCGCAGCGGGGCTACCCGCCGACCACGTCGCGATGTATCGCGGGGCGAGTTTGATCGATCCTGCATTCGTGCGCACCACCGTCGACGCCGACCCGCGCCGGGTGATCACCCCGTCGCCGGGTGTGATCTGCTCGCAAGATGTTCTGGAAGCCCTTCTTGCCGATAAGGCGCGCCAGGAGGGTGGCGACCAGATCCGGTTCGGGCAAACACTGTTCAGCTTTGACCAGCATCGCGATGGAGTGCGTTCACTGGTCAAAGATGCTGCTAACCAGCAGATCTGGGAAGTGGAGTCACGTTATCTGGTGGGGTGCGACGGGGCTCGCAGCACCATTCGCCAGAACTGCAACGTCCCCATGGACGGACAGAACGGCCTGGGTCACTTCACCAGTGTGCGCTTTAACGCTCCGCTGGCCCAGGTGGTGGCCGATCGGGTGAGCGCCTCCTATTTTTTGACCCCACCGGCGCGCGGCGGATTCATGGCCATCGATAACGACAGCCACTGGATCTACCAGTACCCCTTCGACCCCACCGTCGAAGACCCCGCCAGCTTTGACGAGCACCAGTGGATAGCACTGATCCGCGCCGCGGTCGGCATCGATGATCTCGAGGTCGCCGTGCTCGACATCATGGATTGGCGCATGGACGCCTGCCTTGCCACCACCTACCGAGCCGATCAGGTGCTACTGGCCGGGGATGCCGCACACCTAACCCCGCCCACCGGCGGGCACGGCATGAACCTGGGTATCGGCGATGCGGACAATCTCGCCTGGAAACTAGCCGCCGTGCTCTCCGGTCAGGCCAAGACGGCACTGCTGGACACCTACCAAACCGAACGGCGGCCGATCGCCGCTCAGATCATCAATATCGCCACCGACAACGCCCGCGCCCGGGGCGGCTACCGCTTCGATGACGAACTGCTGCTCAGCGCCACCTACGTCTCAACAGCCGTCATCACGGCCGACACCGGCGCAGGGTCACATCTGAACCCCGATGGCTACACCCCCGGCGCCCATCCCGGCCAACGTCTACCCCACATCTGGTTGCCCGGATCCGCCCAAGCGCAATCCACCCTCGATCTAATCGGGATCGGGTTCGTACTTCTGCACGGGCCCACCGCGGCCCAACACTGGCAACACGAGACCAGCCAGGCCGCCCGCCACGGCCTACCAATCAACGACCACCCGCTGCCGGCCCAGCAACAGTGGCACGCGTTCGCAAGGCTGTGCGCACTCACCGAAACCGGCGCACTACTCGTGCGCCCCGACGGACACATCGCCTGGCGCACCGACGTGACGCCCGAACAGGGAACACTCACCCCGCTCCTCAACGCACTACTCGGGAACTAACACTCAGGTCGCGCGCACACCCCCGCACTGTCCGCCGGCCCAAACCGCCCAACATTCCCGAACCGAGCGCCACAGAGAGGTCAACTTTCGCGGAACCGAAGGCGGTCATCTTTCAGAAACCGGTGACACCATCGGCCCCCGGCGGGGAGGCGACGGGCATGCAGCACTGATTGATTCAGCTGATGACCAACAATGACGGACGTGCCAATTGCGATCCACTCGATTTACGGTGGCGCAGGACTCGACATCCATCGATTGGGTGTCATCCCGGATCGGTTTCATCCGGTCAATATCGCGACATTGAAAATCGCCCGCGTCCGATTACACCGTCGTATCGTAAAAGCTCCCAAACCGCACCTGGCTGGGAACGAGGGTGAATGTGGAGAGCCTGGTCCGGGCACTCGCCGCGTCGATGGACCCAACGTCTTTGATGGGACGCATTGCTGAGCAGGCTTGTGCGTTTATGCAGAAAGCCGATGGGGCGGCCGTGACCCTGCTTCGCGCCTCCGATAACGCGTACGTGACCGTATCAGGACATGGCGTGCTGGCAAATACGCCGGGATTCGTAGAGCCCAAGCGGACCAGTATTCAGGGACTCGCGGCACGGGAAAAAACCCCAAAGCTGATAAACGATGCCTGGGTAGATCAACGACTGTCGGCACGTGTTCGCGCGATGAACAAGCAGTGGGGGACCCGATCGTGGGCCGCGATTCCCCTGATGTACAACGATGACGCCATCGGTTCACTGATGCTGGCCGCGAGAGCCACGGGCGCGTTCACTGACACAGATGTCGATGCGATGCTCGATATCAGTGAATTCGTTTCCGCGCTGATCGGCGCCCAGTCGCAACTGTCCGCACTGCTGACCCACGCGATAAGCGACAGCGACGATCGCGGACAACGCGCGCTCACGGCGCGATTCATCGCCTCGGTAATGTTGCCCGAGGCTGTAGAGACCGAGGGTCTGCGACATCGGCTAGACGAACTGTTGGAGCAGCCGAACGCTCTCAGCGCGGTCTACCAACCCATCGTCCACCTGGCAAGCGGTAAGACGATTGGCTACGAAGGGTTGATGCGCGCTCCCGCATCCTCGGAGTTGACCCCGACGCAATGGTTCAGCGTTGCCCGGCGCCTAGGCCGAGGTATCGAATTAGAGCACGCCGCGTTGCGCACCGTCCTCAGTGCTGCCGGCGACATCCCCAGTGATTGTCCACTCGCCGCCAACCTGAGCCCGAGCGCCGCCCTCGAACCAACGATCCAAGACCTACTAACAGCTCAGGACCGGCAGTTGGTCGTGGAAATCACTGAGCACGAACCGTTTCCCGATCACCTCGGCGCAGGCCTGAGACATCTGCGTGATCGCGGGATACGCGTGGCAGTCGACGACGCTGGCGCCGGATATGCCAGCTTTACCCAACTGCTGCGGTTACACCCAGACATGATCAAGATCGACGGGGAGCTGATCGCCGGCATCGACGACGATCCCGCGAAACGTGCGTTGGTGACCGCACTGAACGCGCTGGCATCCGAACTGCACGCGAAATTGGTGGCCGAGGCGGTGGAGACACCCAGCCAGCTGCAGACGCTGATTCGTCTAGGTATCGAATGCGGCCAAGGCTTTCACCTAGGGCAGCCTCAAGCGGCATCGTCACCCGGGTAGACGACGCGCAGCCGAGCGCCCGGTTCGCGACGGGAGCCGGCGCCCTCTACCAGCACGCCTCCGTATCCGATCCGTGCATATTCCACCCGTTCCGGAGAGTCCGATCGGACGAGTGACGGAAGGGGGAGAGCTCGCACTGATAGGGTCCGCCGATCGCTACTGGAGGCCACGGATGGCACGGTGTCGTTCGGTGGCTTGCCGACATTGCGGTACGGGACCTTGTTGGCCACGTTCATCTTGCGGGTGTGCAGTTCGGCGGGGAACGCCCGAGCCGTGGAGCGCAAGGAAATTAGCGACGTCGCCCGCGACGCTTGAGCGTTCGAAAATTAAGACCCAAAACCGACAGCGGCCGTTGCCGCTTTCTCGGCGTCGGCGCGGCGCAAACATTCGGTGCGGGTGCCGCGAGTCCCATATCCAGGTAAACACCCCGACCGTGAATTCGAATACTGGGCACGCCGGCGCCCGGTGGGGGGCCGATCTGTTCTCGCCGCACCGGACGCGCCGTGGCGGCGCGGGAGCAAAGCCGACGCGCTCTCGGCAAATACTCAAGAAGCGCAACGCATTTGAGACAACGATAAGGGAACGGGTAGATCACAAAGCTTGATCAATTCGTGTCTTAAACGTGACAAACGTCCTCCATTGTTATCGAAGTGAAATGAATGCAATCTGCAATTCTTCACATTTACAGGGGGGACAAATGACAGCACTGACCCTGCACCGACGCACCGCCGTTCCGGCGACGGTTTCTGCGCTCGCGATGACGCTGGGCCTACTCATCGCCAAAGCGGCGGGGCCGGCCCATGCCGACCCGCCCGCCGGCTCCGCTACCGGCTCGCTCACCGCGATCGGGCAGTCGATCTGTCCGATGTTGGTCAAGCCGGGTGCCACCCTGGCGTCCATCGCCTCGCAATTGTCCGGAAACTCCGGCCTTCCGCCCGGCATCGTCGGCGTCGTCGCCGCCATGGCGATCCAGACGCAGTGCCCGGGAATGATCGCCTCACTCGCCAACGGGCAAATGCCTTTTCCGCTGCAGGGCGGTGCTCCCGGTCTGCCCGGCCTGGGCGGCGCTCCGGGGTTGCCCGGCCTGAACCAGCCCCCGGGCGTCAACGCCGCGCCGTCCGGCACGTTTGCGGGTCGGTAGCAGACGATCACTCGCCGCATTCGAGACGGTCGCATTCCTGCGATGCGCAGCAGCGCATCGCAGGAATGCGACAGGGGACAGGCGCTGATTGCTGACCAGCCCCACCGCCTGACGCCCTGAGGCCAGTGGTTGCCGCCGACAGCAAGACCTGCAACGGATAGATGTTGTCGATGTTGCTAGTCATTGGGACAACTGCGATCACGCCACGGCCGAGACGTGTCGCGGTGGCATTGGCCCTGTCGTTGCTGACAATGACAGCTGGCCGCCGCTTACTCGCCTCACTGCCGCGGGCCGGATCCAAGTCGACCTGCCAGATCTCACCGCGCAGCATCAGTAACGCCAATCCTCAACGGCGCTCTCCTAAGCCGCAGAATCCTCGTCTGCAGCCCTAGGGGAGAGACGGCCTTGCATCTGTCGATCAACGGGGGGTTGATGTGGTCCGCCGCACAGTAGACTTCCGAACACGTTCCGAATATCATGTCGATATGACCACGAGAGCCCTCCGCGCCACCACGCGCCGCTCCTCGGACCTGAGCAAGCACTCAGCAGAGGTGTTCGCCGAGGCCGAGGACCACCCGGTCACGGTGACTCGGCGCGACGGCGAGGCACTCGTGCTCATGTCGCAGCGCGAGGCGGAAAGTCGCAACCGTATGCTCCAATTCGCCGCGCAGCTCATCGGCGTGGCGGTGGACGACAACGGTCCGCTCGCCGAGCGGATGTCCAGGGCCTTTCCATGGATGCTCGCACTGTCACCCGACGACCGGGCCACCTGCGCCCAGGACCTCGTCGACGCCGCGCGGGCGTCGTTCTCCACTGACCAGCCTCATCTGGTGCTCGCGGAACTGACCTCGTGGAAGGAGACCGCGACCGCCATCGCCGCCGGGCTCAACAAGGGCGAGCCGGAGTGGTTGGACGATGACGACGCCGTCGTGAAGCGGCCGTAGCCGTGGCCGCCAAGCGCGGCGAACTGGTCCCTCGTCCTCCGAAGAAGATCGAGTACGAGATTCGCTACGCTAGCGCCGACGCAGCCAAGGGCTGGCAGGACCTCGCCGCAACAATCCGCAATCCCCTCGCGGAGGCCTGGGACTTTCTGACGCGAACCCCCCTCGCCACGACACCAACCAACTACCCGCTGCGCGGCGAACTTGGCACGATCGCCCGCGGGGGCAAGATCCAACGAGCGCTGGCAGCACAAGCCAACGCTCAAGGGCACTGCCCGCATCTGGTTCTTCGGCGAGGACCGCACGGTGTACCTGGAGCAGGTGCATACCAGTCACCCGAACGAAACAAAGTAGGGCAGGTCACTGCCCGGACAGGTTGTCATCATTATCCGAAACCCGACAACTTGAACCTAGAATGGAGGACGGCGAGAATCGTTGGGCAGCAACGCAATATGGTGCACTGGTAACCCGCAATATCCAATCGGCCATTTTCGTTCGATGGGCTCAGACAGAAGCCGTTCTCATCCCCGATATGGGGCATGAGCTGATGATCGAACCTGGATGGCAAACGGTCGCCGTGCAGATCGAATCCTGGCTCAGCCAGCGAGGTTTCTAGAGCCGCCAGCGATCCGGCCGCCGTCCCGCTAAGAGGAGAGGCGCCCAAGTCGCCCATTTTCGCCTGGTAGGTGGCCACGACGGCGGACACCGAACCATCGGCAAGTAGGTACCGAGTCGCAGAAATAGGGACGACGCTGTGATCGCGCAGCTCGCCGGTCATTTCATCGTCGTTGTCCTCGATGGAGGAGCGGCTCAGACTTGCAGGGTAGGGGTGAGTGCGGCCTTGAGGATTGTGGTGTCGCGGGTCGCGATGGTCAGATTCCGGCGCAGCGCCTGGGCCACAATGACGCGATCGAAGGGATCTTTGTGATCCCAGGGGAGCCGGCCGGCCAGGATGGCATCGGCGGAGTCGATGGGCAGCTCGGCCGTGCTCATATCAGCGATGATGTCGCTCCACGCTGACAACAGTGCTTCGCCGTCGAGGCGACCAAGCCGGGTCTTGATGGCGATTTCCCAGGCCGAAGCCGCCGTCACCCAGACGCTTGTGTTCGGATCGGAGATGATGGCCAAGGCCGAGGTATCCACGTCAGAGGGCGTGCTCACCAGCCACAGCAGCGTATGCGTGTCCAGCAGGACATTCACGAATCGGCGCCGTCCCAGCGTGCGAGTTCGGACTCAGGCAGCGGTTCGTCAAACTCGTTGGGCACCAAGAGATTCGGCAGCTGACCGAATTTGCGCGGTACGGGCTGCACCGGAACGAGCTTGGCGACAGGCCGACCGTGATTGGTGATCGTCACCGCCTGGCCGGTGCGTTCGACGTCGGCCAGCAGGGCATTGAGGCGGTTCTTGGCGTCAGTACTTGTCACTGTCGTTTCCACGGCAACCAGCGTACCCTAAAATACGCTAGTACCGCTAGCGCGATTAGCGCGCGTTTACTGGTAACCCTATTGACCAGGCAGTCGGCGGCGTACTCGACGCGCCATGGCCCTCACGCATGGGGACGGTGAGCGGAAGGCCCTGTGCCGCAGGTGAAACGGCGGGAGGTGCGGCAACCGGCAAGGGGGACGGACGATGATTCATCTGATGCAATATGCAGCGGTTTACTGGTAACCCGCCATATTCGATCCCGCCGTATTCCACGTGAATCGAGCGCCGACGCGAGCGCTAGGCGTGGTCTTTATAGTGGCACGGGTTCCACTGAGGAACGATCCAGGCGCGCATGTTCTGTTTGCTACAGGCGCCACACCGTTTGTCGGTGGATAGGCGCTGCTGGGTTGCCGCTGCTGGGTCAAAAAGTGCTCATGCGGACCCAGCGGTTGTCTTACAAAACGTCGTACACTGTTGATATGGCTGACACCATTACCTTCCGGCCGGACGAGGACACAGCGAAGGCGCTGGAAGTCCTGACCAAAGACGGCACGGCTGTGTCCGCAGCCGTTCGATCTGCTCTCATCGATGCCGCACGTCGGAAGGCCAACGCGGCGATTCGCGCCGAGGCAGAAAGGCTTGCTGAAGACGAGTCCGACCGCGCTGAGGCCATGCAGGTGCTGCGCGATATGGAGACGCTGCGTGCGTGGTGAGGTCTTTCGGTTGCATGCCCCGCGGGGGAGTCATGGTCACGAGCAGTCCGGTTCCCGATACGCCGTAGTAGTCCAGTCAGATCAACTGCCGCTGTCGACTTGGCTGGTTGCACCGACGTCCACGTCGGCTCGTGCCGCCAGCTTCCGTCCCGAGGTTGAAATCGGCGGCGTGAACACCCGGGTACTTGCCGAGCAGACCGCTGCGGTCGACCCGAGCCGGCTCGGCAAGAGCGTTGGATTCCTAAGCTTCGACGAAATGCGCCGCGTTGATGCGGCACTGCGTATCGTCCTCGATCCCTAAGCGCCCAACCGTCAAATTCTGATGAAAACAGTTGGGGCGCAGCGCAATATGCAGTGGTTTGCCGGTAACCCGCCATATTCGATTCGGTCGTATTCCTCCCCATGCGCCGCAGGGCATCACTCAAGGTGCGGCGGGGGAGACGCACTGATTGCCGGAGTGGCTGCAGCTGGATCAACCGGAAAGTCCCTGCAGAGGTTTCGAGCCAAGTTAGTTTGCTGAAGCGTGCAATGGGCGTGGTGCATCAGCGTTTCCTCGGTTCGGTCGATTCGAGCGACGAGTGCCAGTTGTGTCGCTTCCATAGCGGTCTGTTCCCAGGAGACATCGCCGATGAGCGCCGTCACGGCATCAACATCGTCGAAGATTCCCTCGACGTCGGCGTTGATGTCCTCGGCGATGACAGAAACGCCGTAATCGACGAGTTGTCGGACAATGGCTAGGCCTACTCCGCTGGCGGCACCCGTCACGATGGCCACCTTGCCTTCAAGGTCGTCACGAAGGTAGTTGGGACTCATGGCATCTCCTGCGTGGCGGTTCAGTTCGTTACCGGCTGGTCGCGCAGCTGGCCCGAGTGCAGCGCATCCCAACCGGGATCGATGGGAAGGTTGATGCCGAACTGGTTGGCGAAGATGTCGCTGATCAGCTCGTAGCACGAACCCATGCGGACGACCTCCATGGTGGAGAAGTCGATCATTGTCGACGAGCGGCGGTATAGGTGATACCTGCGCAGGCCATAGTCGATGACCAGATCGACCGCGTCGATGATGGGCTGTTCGATGTCCTGCACGCGGAATTTCGGTCCGGTACCAGTGAGGTTCGCTGATGACCCCAGCAACGGCACGCCGTTGCGGTGTGCGATCTGGACCACCGCATCCTGAAGCGCGCCAGCGTTGACCAGCATCGCCAGAGTGTCGCCGACAGTGCTTGCTGCGAGCGTCTCGGGCTCGATAGCCGCTACCACGGGGTGGGAGGCGTCGTAGGGTCCGACGACCGCCAGTGGAAGACCCGCGTCGAGTACGACGGCGTCCACGATGTCCTGTTCACGTCCGCCGAGCTGGTGGACCTCGCGGTGAAGTTCGTAGTTGCCCGCCATCGCATTGCGCTTGTGCGCTGCCCGTCGCTTGGCCCGAAAGAGTCGCAGCAACGTCTCGGAGGCGCTGGCGATGACCCCATAGCCGATGTCGTTCGGCGTAATCACGGCGCCGCCGGCTGCCACCGTCTCGTAGATGCGCTGCGCATCGCTGAAAACGTCGTATCTGCTCATGGCCTCTCCGTTCCCCTGGCATCGCTGGCCTCTTGATGCCAATCTGGACAGAGCACCCAAGACCGCGCAAACTTGGTTTCGTCAGCTGAAACCAACGAGGTGCGATGACAAGGCCCCGGCAAACGGCGCAACGTGCCCAGCCAGACCTTCTGCGGAGGCCGCTGCGGGTGCTCGAAGCGCTTGCAGCGATGGAACAACCCGCCAGTTTGCTCGCGATCGCGTCGGCCGTGGGGTTGTCCAAGGCCGGTGCGTACCGTGTGTTGCGCGCCCTACAGGACGAGGGTTATGTCGACCATGCCGGTCGCCGTGGGTACCGCATCGGAAGCCGATCGATAGCACTGGCGTCGCTGGTGGGCCCGCGTCCTGCGTTGTTGCAACATGCGCGTCCGGTGCTGTCCAGGCTGGCCGCCACTGCTCAGGCGACCGCAACAATGCATCTTCGCAGCGGCGAGCACCGGGTCCTCGTGCTCGGCGCCGAGCACAACATGGCGCTGCAGCGTCAGGGCGTCCACATCGGGGAGCGGGCGCCGCTCACCTCCGGCTGCAGCGGCCGGGTCATCCTGGCGCACCTCCCCGTCGAAGAAGCCCACGAGGTCGTCGCGACACACACTGTCGGCAAGTCACGCAAAGAGCTCCAGTGCGAACTCGATAGGATCCGCGCCGACGGCTATGCCCTGTCTTTCAGCGAAAATCACCCCCACTTCAGCGGAATCGGTGCCGCCCTACTCGACCCGGACAACGGCCTTCCGCTCGGGTCAATCGCCGTCGCCGGACCCGACCAGCGACTGCCGGAGGGGGCACTGCGCGAGCTTGCCAGGCCGCTGATCGCGGCGTGCGATGGACTCGCACCACGCCTGGCGGCACTGCTCGGACCGAATTCCTCGGAACGCCTCGAAGCCCTTGACGTCACAATTCAGGACTTAATGGAGGCTGCGCGCGGATGACGGTCAGGGGTATCTCCTAGTTGGTTGCGCCAGCTGAAACTTAGCTGGCGGGCTCGCGGCGCATTGATCACAGTGAACTCAGCCCAGGTCAGCCGCCGGTGCTCCACCCCTTAGATTGCCGACACCGCCGGGCCGCAATCCCGGACCCAACGGTGCTTCCGAAAACCATCGCTGAAGGACAGAACATGTCAAACAATTTGCAAAAAGTTCGCGCGTCGACCGATGCCAACCACTGGTTGCTGACCTATTGCACTGTGCGAGCGGTGGTTTCGCTGGTATGGGTCGCCGCCGTCCTCACCATCGGATCCAAGTCTGCGTTAGTCGCCGGTGCATTACTGCTGATCTACCCGGCGTGGGATGCGCTCGCCAATGCTATCGACGCTCGGAAAAACGGTAGCCTGAACGGGAATTCGAGCCAGACGTTCAACACGGCCGTCAGCAGCCTGGCCACCGTCGCGGTGGCTTTCGGCCTCGCTGCCGGCATGAACGTCGTGCTCGGCATCTTCGGTGTCTGGGCTACCCTGTCGGGCTTGCTGCAGCTGGCAACCGCTGTGCGCCGATGGAAACATGTTGGCGCACAATGGGCGATGATTCTCAGTGGTGCGCAGTCCGCGATCGTCGGTGTGACGTTCGTTTGGAAAGCCGTCGCCCAGCGCCGCCGATATCGCGCCCTATGCCGCATTCGGCGCCTTCTACTTCTTGGTGTCGGCAATCTGGTTGAGCGTGTCCCGTGCACGCAAGCGACGCCTTGACTCTCGCGAAGAGGCTTCATGAAGACCATCCTGATCACCGGAGTCAGTAGTGGCCTGGGGCAAGCGTTCGCAGTCGCTGCACTGGCGGCGGGACATCGTGTGGTGGGCACGGTGCGTAAGCCCAAGGACGCAAAGGTGTTCGAGGATCTTGCCGCGACGGATCGGGCGCACGCCTTCTTACTCGACGTTACAGACGACGCGGCCGTCTTTGCGGCGGTCGCGGATGTCGAAGCGACGGTGGGCCCCCTCGACGTTGTCATCGCCAATGCCGGCTACGGCGTCGAAGGGGTCTTCGAGGAGACGCCCCTCTCACAATGGCGGGCACAGTTCGCCACCAACGTCTTTGGTGTCGCGGCAACGTTGCGGGCGTCGCTGCCGTTCATGCGGGCCCGCCGCGCTGGGCACCTGATGGCGGTGACCTCGATGGGCGGGCTCGTGGCCGTTCCCGGGATGTCGGCCTACTGTGCGAGCAAGTTTGCCGTCGAGGGCATGTTGGAAAGCCTTCGAAAAGAGGTCTCCGGGTTCGGGGTCCGCGTCACCGCTATCGAACCGGGGTCGTTCCGTACCGATTGGGCCGGTCGCTCGATGACGCGTGCCGACCGTGCTATCGCTGACTACGACACGTTGTTCGATCCCATTCGCGCCGCGCGACTCGCCGCCAGCGGCCACCAGCTGGGTGACCCGGAAAAGGCAGCCAAAGGCGGTGCTGCAGATAGTCGACATGCCCGATCCGCCAGCGCACCTGGTTCTGGGTTCGGATGCCCTCCGGCTGATCGGCGAGGCCAGGCGTGTCGTCGACGAAGATATTCGGAGATGGGACGGCCTCTCTCGCAGTACGGATTTCGACGACCGCGTATAGCGACGTGACCGATAGCGCTCTCGGCCCCCGTTTTCGGTTCGGCGGATGTCGCCGATGTCGGCATTGACGAGTTCTTCTGCCCTCAGTCCGGCCTGCACGGCGGTGAAGACGATCGCGCGATCGCGCTCGGGCCAATCGCTGCGGCGGGCTGACCCCTGGTCGGTGTCGATGGCTGCCACCAGTTCGGTAACAGTGTCCGCTGCATAGCTTTTCGGGAGGGATTTCGGCACTTTCGGATGACCGATGAGCGGCATGGGGTTGGCATCGAGCAGCTCTGCGGTGTAGAGGAAGGTACACAGGGTGTTCCACGTCGACCAGCAGCGACGGATGGATGCCGACGCGTGTACGTCGGCGTAGACCGCGAATGCCGCACGCAGGTTGTCCTTGGGCAGATCGATCGTCGCGAGGTTGGCGACTTTGTCGAGGCTGCTCACGATGAGTCCGGCGATGGCCTCGTACTTCCCGGGACGCCGACGGATCACTCAATCGAAAAGTCGGGAATCGCAAGTACACGTTGCGCGTTCTAACAAACTATGGGCAATTTTAGAGAAGTTGGAGCGTTCGGTGTCCGGCGACGATAACGACGAGGTGTACCGCTGGGCGCCGGCCGACCTTGGCGAACTCGAAGAGTCGGCCGTGGGCGGTTCACCCGGTTTGTCGGCCGTCAATGACGATGTGATTCAACAGTTTCGAAACAACAACGGGACAATCGTCGAAGGGTTGTTTGTTGGTATGCGCCGGATTGTTGTTGCACACAGTCGGGGCGAAATCTGGGGCGCCGCGGCTGAACCCGCTCTACAGGTTCGATTTTCAGGGACGTTGGTACGTCATTGGCTCGGATGGCGGAAGCGCGAGAACGCCTGCCTGGGTATTCAACCTCAGGCAGCACTATTCAGTCCCTTAGCGGGAAGACTCGACGGCGGACAATGCCGGTAATCGATGCCACGTTGCTTCAGGTGAGCGCTTAAGACGGGGCCGAATTTCGTTGGCGGTCAACCGTCAGATCCCATGCTCGGACTTGATGGATTCTGCTGCGTGCTCCCCAATCACGACACATGGCGCCATCGTATTCGCAGTGGTGATTCGGGGCATGATCGAGCCGTCGGCGACTCGCAGGTTCTCCGCGCCGTAAACCTTGAGACTGCTGTCGACCACGGACATCGGGTCGCGCCCCATTTTCGCCGTGCCGACCTGATGCCAATACGTTGTGGCGGCGTTACGAATGAATTCTTCCAGCGCGGCGCCTTTCAGGTTGCCCGGCATGACTTCCCGTTTGGCGAACGGCCGCACCGGCGCAGCATTGCCGATTTCGCGGATGAACTCGACGCAGGCCATTGCGGCCCGTAGATCGTCCGGGTGCGAGAGTGCGTTCACGCTGACCTCCACCGCGTCGTCCGGATCGGCGCCGGTCAGCCGGACTCGCCCGCGGCTCTGCGGATGTGACAGCGCGGCAAACAGGATCCAACTGGCGTCGGGAAGCCCGTACCGCGCGGCGTTCTCCGGCGTCGTCTTGGGAATGGCACCCTCGCAGGCGAATAGGTCCGGGCTGTCGAGTTCCGGCCTGCTCGCCCAAAACACCGTTGCCTCTGACCTGAAGTTCTGAGGTGGCGGCGGCTCGTTGAACTCCCACATGCAGTCGAAACCCAGGTGGTCGTGGTAGTTCTGGCCGACGCCCGGTAGATGCAGCCGGACGGGCAACCCGACACGACGCAATTCCGTCTGGTCGCCCACACCCGACTGCATCAGTACCTTGGGGGTGTGGATGGCTCCGAGTGAGACCACTACTTCGGTGCCTGCGGCGAACAGACGGAACTCGCCGCGGTGCGCCACTGTCACGCCAGTGACCCGGTTACCCTCCCAGACAAGCTGTTTCACGACCGCGTCGGTCAGGACCGTCAAGTTCGGGCGATCCATAAAGGGATAAACGTAGGAACGGAACACCGATTCACGTGAACCATCGCTGCGGACCCGCAGATCGGTGATAGACGAGCCGGCCGCGGCCTCCATCATCTGCCCGTTCGGGCTTTCGAAGGTGGGAATGCCCAGTGAGCGGGCGGCGTCCACCACCGCGGGGGCCAGGGGGTGGCGATTGGGCGCGGGCTGAACGAATACCGGGCCCCCCGTGCCCCGATAGTGGGGGTCGGGATCGCCATGCCAGTCCTCGATACGGCGATAGATGTTCAACACCGACTCGTAGCCCCATGCGGGGTCGCCGCTCTCCGCGGCAAAGAAGTCCCAGTCGCTGCGATGGCCGCGCGCCCAGATCATCACGTTGATGCTGGAGCTGCCGCCGAGCACCTTGCCCATCGACAGTGGCAGCGTCCGGCCGTGCAGGTTCGGATCCGGCGCGCTCTGGAACGCCCAGTCCCGTGGGCCCCCCAGATTCGTGTGCCAGAGTTCGGCCGTCCACACGCTGGGGAGGTCGTCGCTGCCGCCGGCCTCCAGGAGGAGAACGCTGACAGCAGGGTTCTCGGCGAGTCGGCGCGCGACTACCGAACCCGAGGAGCCGGCCCCGCAGACGACGAAGTCATACCGGACCGGCAGGTCGGCCGCCCATCGCTGCTGGTTGGCGCGAATCCGTTCGGCCAACTCGAAGTTCGCCGTTGAATCGTCATAGGTGGGTGTCTTCACAACCGGTCTCCGTAACGTTGCTCTGCTGTAGCCGTATCGTTGATACAGCTCTACCGTAGCATCGGTATGATTGCTGTGATATCACTGCTAACCTGGAGGCTATGGATATCCGGGCACGCATGCTGGAAGCCGCCGAGACTCAGCTCGCCGCGTCACCGCAGAACGACATCTCGACGCGTGAGGTCTGTGAGGCGGTGGGAGTCGGGTCCCCGGTGCTTTACCGGCTGTTCGGGGACAAGAACGGACTGCTGACCGCGGTCATCAACCACGCATTCGAGCGGTATCTCAGCGAGAAGCGCGCCGAGCCGCCGTCGGATGATCCGGTCGACGACCTGTACACGGCCTGGGACAACCACGTCGCGTTCGCGATGGAGAATCCCACCGTCTACCGCCTGGTGTACGCGCCGCAATTGACGGAGGTGCCGGGCGCCGCCAAAGAGACGCGGCAGCTGCTCTACGACCGGCTGATCCGCTGTGCGGAAGCGGGCAAGCTGAAGACCTCTCCAGACGAGGCCGCCCAGGCCATCATGGCCGCCTGCGTCGGCGTCGCGCTGAACGTCCTGTCCCAACCCGAGATCTACAGCGACCCCGGCTTATCCGCGCGAGTTCGAGACGCGATCCTCCGCGAAGTGACGGTCCCCGCCGAGCCAAAATCCACCCATAGGGGAACCCGCCCGGCGAAACCCGTTGCGCTACAGCTTGCGGCGTTGATTCGGCGCGGTGATACGCCGTTGACGACGCCCGAGACCAACCTGATGCTCCAATGGCTCGACACCATCGCCGCTGCGGACAACCCGCACGGGGGGTAATCCGTTCGGGCGTGCCCGTCGCCCCCACCAGTACCGGCCATGTCGCAATCCCTCGCTCGACATCCCACGCCTCATGACCTAGGTCGTCTCTGGCAGATCCGTATCATCAACCGAGAAACACCACGATCGCCGCGCCGTCGCGTTTCCCGCCTCCATAAACAGTCCTTCAACACACATAGGCGAGGGAAGAGCGCGTAGAACAGCGGGAAGCCGCCCGGGTAGCCCGTCATGCGATGCCGATTGCCGCCGGCTTCGGTCATCGGTGGGTCGTGTCGAGGAACGGAAGCTGGGTGCGATCCCTCGGGCGCAGACCCGGATTGCGTGTCGACGTCACGACTTTCGGTCATGAGCGATTCCAACCGAGCCCTGTTGACGGGACAATCTGGGATGGCTTGGGCACCCCATGATGGCGAAACAAGCTTTGTACATCTGATTGGTTTGTCATTGGTCGACGAAGCGTGCGGGTGTCGGCGGCGAACTGAGCGTGGTGCCGGAAAAGGATTCCATAGCCGGTATCCGGATAGATGATGACGGTCGCCCATTCGGCCGACTGGAAGCGCGCATCTGGATCGGTGTGCGTGGGCGTATTCGCACTGAACCTCTCGTATTGCAGAACTTATCATCGTTACGCTATCATCGTACCAACGATACGGCCGGCAGTTCAGCCGAGCTGCCGACCATATGGAGGTTTTGGTGAACAATCCGACTCGATCGAGCGGGTCTGGACCATTTCGTGTTCCTCGAGCACGCCGATGACGTGAGCGGCGTCTGGCGTGGCAATGATTACCCTGGCGCTGAAACAGACGGCCGATCCGCCAGATGACAGCAAGCCCCATAGTGCTTTCGGCGTGCCACCATTTTACGTCCAGACCAGATAGGGAAGCCATCGTGAATGTTTTGCTGGAGTCGCGTTATGACGTCATCGTCTGTGGGGCCGGGTCCTCGGGGTCGGTGGTCGCCGCTCGGTTGGCCGAAAACCCTGATGTGAAAGTCTTACTCGTCGAGGCCGGCGGCAGCGATGAGGTCCCCAGCGTGTTCGACGCTGCACAGTGGCCGTCGAATCTCGGCAGCGAACGCGATTGGGGTTTCGAATCCGAGCCGGAAGCGCAGCTTGGTGGGCGCTCGATCCCGTTTTCGATGGGCAAAGTGCTGGGCGGCGGGTCAAGTATCAATGTGATGGCGTGGGCGCGCGGACACCGTAGCGACTGGGACTACTTCGCATCACAATCGGGCGAGGCCGTCTGGGGTTACCAGTCGGTCCTGCAGTTGTATCGGCAGATCGAGGATTGGCATGGTGTCGGCGAGCCGAACCATCGGGGCAGGGGAGGACTGGTGTTTGTGCAACCGGCACCAGATGTGCATCCGCTCGCGACGGCGATACTGGAGGCGGCACGGGCCTGTGGCATCCCGACCTACCAAAGTCCCAACGGACGCCTGATGGAAGACATCCGCGGCGCCGCGATCATCGATCTGCGGAGCCGCAACGGGAAACGACTGTCGGTGTTTCGCACCTATGCCGGCCCCTATTTGGACAAGCCGAACTTGACCGTGTTGCCCCAAGCGTTGGTCACTCGCGTGGTCTTTGACGGCGATCGGGCCAGCGGAGTCGAAGTGGTGCATGCGGGCCGGGTACATCGTGTGGAAGCTGACGCCGAGGTCGTGTTGTCGCTTGGTGCAATCCACACGCCGAAGGTATTGATGCAGTCCGGCGTGGGAGACGAAGAGGAGTTGCGAAGCGTGGGAGTCACACTCCGACAGCACTTGCCCGGAGTCGGACATAACTTGCAGGACCACTTCGGATTCGATTGCGTGTGGGCATTTCCCGAGACCGTGCAGAGCAGCACTCTGCCAGGCGCTTCGCTGTTCTGGGATTCTGCAGGCGCCGGCATTGAAGGACCAGACCTGTTCGCTTGTATGGTGCCCTTCGGCAAGTCCACTCCCGAGAACGCCGCCAAATACGGAGTGCCAGAGAACAGTTGGATTCTGTTCGGTTCACCAACCCACCCCAAAAGCCGAGGGCGCGTGCAGTTGTCCGGCCCCAACCCCACCGATCCCGTCCGCATCCAAGCCAACGCACTCTCGGATCCCGACGACCTCAAGACGGCGATCGCCTGCGTGGAAACCATGCGCGAGATCGGGAACTCTGCCGAACTTCGTCAATTCGTCGCACGCGAGGTCATGCCGGGCGACCTGTCCGGCGCTGAACTGGAAGCCTATCTGCGTGACGCGGTGACCACCTATTGGCACGAGTCGGGGACGGCGAAAATGGGCCGCGATTCCATGTCGGTGGTCGACGGACGCCTGAAGGTCTATGGCACCGAGAACTTGCGCATCGCCGACGCATCGATCATGCCGCGTATCACCAGCGGCAACATCATGGCTCCCTGCGTGGTAATAGGCGAGCGGGCGGCACAGTTCATCAAGACCGAGCACCGGATGTGACAGCAACACACCCTCGTTGGCATGTCTGTACCGCGTGCGGGAGGGCACGCCGACGTTCGTACCACCTTGGAGAAGAAAACGCGATGACCGGACTCGCTATATCCCGGCAGCGTGAACTGGGCCGCTACCGGTTTCCGGGTCGACATGATGGAGGTCGCTGCGATGTGTGAGCACAACCCAGCGGTGATCGAAGAGTTCAGGGTTAGTGGTGGCCGAGTCGGCGGTCAGTTCGCCGACGTCGCTCCATGGATGGAGAGGCCTCCAAAATTAGGGGGGTTTCAGCGAGTCCGGCGACGAGCACGCCGAAGCTGTCCACGCTGATGTGCGCGGTGCGTGTAGGTCCATCGTGAAATGAAACTGATTTCGTTCACCTGCCGTAAGCCGTATTTGGCCATATCTATCCGAAGCAGCAGGAGAGGACACTTCGGGTGCCACATGATTCATCAGATGAATACGGCGTACTTAACTTGACATAATGTTGCTTATCGGCACGACCTTGGGTTACTTACACCTGCACGGGGCCCGGCCCGAGAACACTCTGTCCGATCTGGCCTGAGTCTGAATCCATGACT